>JAXHTS010000043.1 GCA_034190085.1 Spirochaetota bacterium | reverse complement strand
CTCTACTGAATCAATCTTAAATTGTTTGTCAAATTTTCTTCTTGATTTCATTGACTCCTCCGTTAAGCTTATTATCGTTTCTTTTGCTTAACTTCATGTCCTCTTTTTCGGGCAAGGCCATCTTGTTGTTTTTAATTCATGGCACAATATGGTTAGGCATTAAAAGCGAAGGCGAACTGCATGATAGGGCTATCACCACAGCGAACAGGCTGTGGCTTGTTTTATCAATAGTATCTGTATCATTTCTGGTTGCATCTAAATTTGCCACACCCATTTATGACAACTATATTGCCAACCCTATCCTTTTTATCTTTATCTTAATTACTGTGTTAGCAATTGTAGGAGTGAAGATTTTTCTGGCAAGGGAGAGCTTCTGGAAGGCATGGTTTTCATCTGCTGTTACAATACTTGGCGCTACTTTTTATGGATTCATAGGATTATTCCCCAATATGTTTCCTTCAAGCCTTAATCCTGAGTACAGCCTGACAGCTCATAACTCAGCTTCAAGTTCCCTGACCCTTACGATAATGCTTGTGCTTGCCCATATCTTTGTGCCGATTGTATTGGCATACCAGATTTGGGTCTATAATTTATTCAAAGATAAAGTTACTAAAGATGATTTGGCCTATGAAGAATCATATTAGGGGTGGTTGAATTGACTGAGATATTTATTTGGAAGGATAGAACTTTGTCTTACTTGAATAATAGGATTATTACCTTATCATCTCTCTTTGATATGGTTTATCCTTCCTTATTTTATTGCCACTGTCGTTTCATTTACACTGATGTATGGTTCAAAATTTTATCGAAAAATATATTCACTTATTTTAACTGTTAAATAAGGTATGGGACAAGACGAAAACTAAACAAATGATTAGGTATGAAATTGACTGATTATTCATTTCTTGTCGAATTCATCAAGAGTAATATATAAAGTATCATTATTGAGATGGAGGTTAAATGAAAATAATTCCATAATATTATCACTAAATTTTGACTATTTCTTTTGTAATTAGTATATTAACATGGTTAGCGTATAAATAATATTAAACAAAATGAGGTTAATTAAGATGAAATATACAATTAGATTATTTATACAATCAGTCATTATGCTATTATTTTTAATTTGTACTTTTTCATTATCCGGATGTGGTGAGGGGCTTGGAGGTCTGTTAGATCCATCTGCTTATCAGATGAATGAAGAGGAAAATCAGGATGGTCCGGACAATACAGATGATAATCGTTCTCCTATACTGGATCCAATTGGAAGCAAGGCGATTGATGAAGAGCAATTGCTTGAATTTACCATTAGTGCTAGTGATCCGGATGGAGATGAATTGACCTATTCTGCAAGTAACCTTCCAACAGGAGCGAATTTTGATACATTGACAAATGTATTTAGCTGGACACCAGCTTACAATCAATCGGGCAACTATACTGATGTCCTCTTTATTGTCACAGATAATGGTTCTCCGCCAAGCAGCGCATCAGAGGCGATAACAATATCTGTTGGGAATGTTAATCTTCCTCCAGTACTAGATCCTATCAGCAACAGATCAGTCGATGAGGGTGATGCTCTTCAGTTTACAGTAACTGCTGTTGATCCCAATACATGGGATGTTTTGACATTCTCGGCAACTAATCTCCCTTCTGGGGCGGTTTTTGATCCTAATACTCAAGAATTTAGCTGGACTCCGGGATATAACCAATCAGGTAACTACTCAGGTGTTAGATTTACTGTAACAGATGACGGGATTCCTCAAGAAAGCGATTTCGAGGAGATCGTCATTTCCGTTGGCGATGTTAATCGTCCGCCTGTTTTGGATCCAATAGGGAATAGGTCTGTGGATGAAAATGCGCTGCTTCAATTTATAATAACAGCAACCGATCCAGATGGGCATAATATTTCATATGCCGCAAGCAACCTCCCAAGTGGGGCAACATTCAATACGGGCACTCAAACATTTAGCTGGACTCCAACATATGAGCAGTCAGGATCATTCCCTGGCGTTCTCTTTACTGCGACAGATGATGGCATCCCAAATGAGAGTGACTCAGAATCTATCACAATCACTGTTAACAATGTTAATCGTGCTCCTGTATTAATCCCTATAGGCAACAAGTCAGTAAATGAGGGAGAATTGCTTGAATTTACTATCAACGCTAATGATCCTGATGCAGGCAATGTTCTGACATTTTCTGCAAATAATCTTCCAGTAGGCTCAAGCTTTGATCCTGTTACACGAAAATTTAGCTGGACTCCAGATTTTGATGATTCAGGAAGTTATCCGAATGTACGTTTTACTGTTGAGGATAACGGCGTACCGGTTTTGGATGACTTTGAGGATATTACTATAACCGTAAATAATGTCAACCGTGCACCTGTCCTTGATCCGATTGGCAATAAAGAGGTTGCTGAAGGGGTCGAACTTAGTTTTACCGTAACAGCCAGCGATCCGGATGTTGGGAATACTCTTACCTACTCAGCCACTAATCTGCCAATCGGGGCGAATTTTGATACTGGCACACAAGTTTTTAGCTGGACGCCAAATTTTGGAGATGCCGGGAATTATCCAAATGTTCGTTTCACAGTTGAAGACGATGGCGCGCCAGTATTAGACGATTTCGAAGAGATAACTATAACTGTGGGGAATGTGAATCGCCCGCCAGTGCTAGATGCTATAGGCAATAAGACTGTCACAGAAGGTGATTTGCTTCAATTTACCATCACAGCCAGCGATCCTGATGTTGGGGATACACTTACATATTCAGCCACTAATCTGCCAGCCGGGGCGAATTTTGATACTGGCACACAGGTATTTAGCTGGACACCAAACTATACTCAATCAGGGACATATACTTCAGTTAGATTCACTGTGGAAGATGATGGCGCGCCGATATTGAGCGATTTTGAAGAGATAACCATAACAGTTGATAATAGAGAATGGTGGAATACGTCATGGAATTATCGAAATGAGATCACAGTAACTGAACAGGCATGGTCAGGAGACCTGAATGATTATCAGATAAACGTCAATCTGAACTCTTCTAATTTTGATTTTTCCAAAGCGGATATAAATGGCGATGATATCAGGTTCACTTATTATGACCTGGGGACAGAGACTGAGATTGATTATTGGATCGAGAGTTGGAATTTTGGAGCTGAATTGGCTTCTATATGGGTTGAGGTGACGAATGTTCCTGAGGGTTTACCAGCGACTATCTATATGTATTATGGTAATGGCAGCGCAGGAGCGGGCTCTGATTTTGATGATACATTTACAAAAGACTATGGGGCTTCCGGACTGATGGGTATGTGGCACATAGATGAGGGCGCAGGAAATAGCAATATTGCTGATATATCAGGCAACGGCAACACAGGCACAATAAACGGCGCTGCCTGGGTCGGCACAGATGGGGGTCAATGGAGCAATAGAAGCGATGTTGTCTTTTCAACCGGCGACTCTCTTGATTTTGATGGAGCAACAGATTATGTTGAAGTCTCGGATAGCGCTAGTTTGGATGTTAATCGTGTAACCATTGGTGCGTGGTTTAAGGGAGAAGCTGGTGTTGGCGTGCCATCGCAAACTGAGATATTAAGGCCAAACGGGGCAGGTAGTGAAACATCTATCGTTAATCAGGATCCAGGTTCAGGGTCACACTGGGAATTAGTGGATGATGTAACTTCTGACGATAACAATACATTCGTATACCAGTCAGGCTCATTAGAGGATGAGATTTGGAGACGCGATTTGTATAGCATACCTGACCACAGCAAAGGCAGTGGAGTGATAAATAAAATTACAATCCACTATCGCGTTAAAAGATATGTTAGTAGCAATCGTAGCGCATGGGCTCAAGCTTCGTTAAGGACCTATGGCACAACTTATGATGGAACAGCATATTCAATAACATCCTTTGAAACATGGACGAATTATTCTGAGGAGGTATTAACTAATCCGAATACAGGCAGCGCTTGGACCTGGGATGAGATCGATGCATTAGAAATAGGTGTTAGACTCCGTATGAATTATTTTTTCCTTATAGGAAGTAGGGCTGCCTGCACTCAGGTCTATGTAGAGGTGGATTATACACCACCAGCTACTATAATAGGTAAAGGGGAAGATGCATACAAAATAGGCATTGATGAAAACAACTACCTTTGGGGCTTTATAAACAATAAGACCGTTTGCGCTCAGCTAATTAACCCGGCGACAACCTGGCATTACCTTGCGTTATCCTATGATGGAACTAATGAATGTTTGTATGTTGACGGCGTATTAGAGGACAGTAGAACATTCTATGAATCTATTACAGTTAACACGGATAATTTGTTAATTGGCGAATATGTTAACGGTATTATAGATGAGGTCAGTGTTTACGACAGGGGTTTTGGTGTTGATGAGATTATTTCATACTATGAAAGACGCCAGCACTCCAATCCTGAGCCTCAGGTATCCATTGGTGGTGAAGAATCTCTTTAATATTCTCTTGTTCAATTATATATGCATTGATAGGGGCCGGCTATAATAGTCGGCCTTTTGATATATAAACACTATTATCATTGATGTGATGAATTGTGTCCGGTATTGATGCTCCTAGAGTATAAATATGAGATTATTATCCCTATGAATCAGTTATTCAACAATTGAAAAATTATTTAAAAAAAAGATTTTATTCTCCGAAAGAATTTTTATCCTAAAATTATAATCCTCCTTTTGAAAAACGGTAAACCTTATTCGGTAAATAGATTTATCGAGCTTTTGAATTGGATCATTCATAGAAGTACAGATAGTAATCTCATCTTTAGTATTCCAATTGTAGTCAAAATTTTTACCAACCTCTGAAAAGATAAACTGCTTGGATTGTGAAGCCTTAAATTGACTTATATCAACAGCCTTTTCTACTATGTAAAAGATTCCTATAAATCTCTGTTTCTTAAAGATAGTATCAATAATACTTGAAGATAAAATAAATTTTAAGCATTTTTCTTCAGTTTCGATGGAAAAAAAGACTTCAAATGTTCTTCCATTATCAATCTTCTCTTTTGATTCTAACTCCTTTGAGGTTACTCCTGTATAGATGTTTTCATTTTTATAATCAATAGTATCTAATGTTTTGCATTGCATAATGACCAAACCAGAAAAATAGATCATTAGAATCAGTTTTGATTTTAAAAAATATCTCATAAATTTTAAACAAATATCAATTGAGAAGAAACATTATCTATCCACTGCTTATGGAATTGAAAGAAGGTGCATAATCCATACATCCAATATAGAATTAAACAGAGCAATAAAAACAAGCAAGCATTATTCAAGTATTATTGATATTTGTTCGAAGCTGGCGAACAGATATGGCGCCCCTTGCATTAAAGTATAAGAAACGAGCCTTTTTTTATTCATCCCTGGTGTTATAACTTCTCAAAAGGCTGCAGATAATCCCTTGTGATTTATTAAGAACTTGCTTGATGTTAATCTGATTCTAATGGAGAACCATTATCATAATCAATCCACTACCCTAAATTGAAAGCCCTTTGAGCTTATAATATCTCCCTTGACAACAACAAGATACAGCCTGTACACTCCTAGTGAAAGCTCGTTTTCCAGATAATCCATCTACCTATATCCCAAACAAATCAATCTGGCTATGCTCTTTATGCCGGAATTTGCTTTAGCTTGTTGTATAAGAAGATTCTACATCTTGTATATTGAATTCTACATGTGTAGAGGATTCTTCTACACATGTAGAGGATCCCTCTACAACATGAAGAATACATTCTCCACATGTAGATATGCAGTCTTCATATGAAGATTTGTTCTATACACCTGTAGATGGAGATTCTACAGGTGTAGATGTTTTCTCTACAGGTGCGGGAAGGGTTGTGTGAAGCGCTAAGAAGAGCCCTCTCTTGATTTGAATAAACAATCCTTTTAACTCTGCGTTCATCTGCGGCATGAAATCACAGTTTATCGCCATCTTAAGTATATAATAGCAGCGAAAAATTTAGATTGGGGGAATATGTTCAAGGGGGTAGAATCAATAATATATCGAGGAGTAAACAGACCTATTGGAAGAAAATTAGATTTGCGCGCTCATTACCCAAAGGATTCTGTGACTATTACAATCTATCAATTAAGGTAATAGATATATTACTTATCAATTGATGGTTTAAATTCTATCCCTTTGCCCCGGCATATCGAGCTAATACAAACAGAAAGTCAGCTAAACGATTAAGATAGGAATGAACCTCCTTATGATCCAGGAGCCCTTCCTCCTTCATCGCTATTGCTCGACGCTCTGCTCTTCGAACGATTGTGCGTGCCAAATCCAAAACGGCGCTGACAGCAGTCTCTCCAGGATGAATGAACTTTCGAGGTAATGGAACTTCCTTCTGAAGCTCTTCAATCCACTCCTCTAAGCGTGAGATGTGATCCATCTCAATCTGATATTTTTTCCCCCCATCCCTCTCTGAGGCCAATTCTGCGCCAAGGATGACCAAGTCTTCCTGTACCTCCTCAATCATCTCCATTATTTTATCATTTTGTGTTAGGGCTTTAGCTATGCCAAGAGCAGAACTGGCTTCATCCAGTGTGCCATAGGTCTCAGGACGAATGCTTGACTTGGAAACCCTTTCTCCAGATAAAAGACTCGTCTCACCCTTATCTCCCTTTGTCGAAAATTTAAAGATACCCATCCTATTCCTCTCTCATTACTAAATTAATATGACTTTTATAATAATTTATCGCTTCATTGACCCCTCTATAAAAGACGGGAATGAGATGTTTTACTAAGTTTTCAAATACCTACATCCCTGCTTTTAGCAATGAATGCAAGAACTTTTCTTGTGATACCTTGGGAAGTCTATCAAAAGGATGTTATTCAGGACTATCATATATATAAACATAATTTTCCCCGAATTATGAAAATTGACTACAAATCACATTTATTAGCACTTGGGGAGTTGACTATTCCGTTCATGCTTATGAATAAGCAATTACTTCATACTCCGTGAAAAATTGCTAATAATCAATATTTTATTTGATTATGCTTGACTTCAGGAGCAAACAATTTATGGATATTTTTATTATTTAGATTTATATAAATATATTAGTACATAAACTAGACCTGAAAATATTATTAATTGAATTTAGAAGTAGTACATGAGTTCTGTTGAATAATGGGTTGATATTGGGGTCTAAAATCCTATCTCAATCAAAAGTGGGAAATCGAGGGAAGCTTTATATTAAGGAGGGATAAGAGAGGTGAAGGTATTATTGATCAATCCACCTTATGCGGCTACTGAGCCGCCTAGTATACCGATGAGTTTGTTGTATATTGGCGCTGCGCTTGAAGACGCTGGAAATGAAGTACGTATTCTGGATCTCTTAATATCACCAGCAAGCCAGGATGTCATTCAAAGGACTATTGAGAATTTTGATCCAGCAATGGTGGGGATAACCTCAGTAACGATGAACTGGCCAGAGGCGAGTAGGATATTGCATTGGGTAAAGCAAGCTGATGAGAGAATATATACAGTTGCCGGAGGACCACATGCAACCTTTACCTGGAAAGACATTGGCAACAGTGAGCCGTGGATAGATTTTGTGGTGCTGGGAGAGGGGGAGAAGACAATCATAGAGCTTGTAAACAAGATTGAGAAGAACACTTCAACACATGGCATAGATGGGTTAGCATGGCGGGAAAACGGAGGCATGGTAGCTGGTTCACGTCGAGCCTTTGAACATAATCTTGACCTACTTCCCAAACCTGCGAGACATCTCTTCTCGCTTCCCAAGTATAGAGCGATGTGGACTGATGCGAGGATGAGCACTGGCAGGGGTTGCCCATTCTCCTGTGCTTTCTGTGTGGGCGCTAAGATGGTTGGGCATAAACCAAGGTTGATGTCTCCTAATTCAGTGGTTGATGAAATTGAAGATGTGGTAAGATTAGGTTTTAGAGATATCTCATTCAGCGATGACCATTTCGGGATGAAACGTTCTCATGCAATTGCAGTGTGCGATGAGATTATAAATAGAGGAATAGATATTGATCTTGGCATCTTTATTCGCGCTGATGCTGCGGAGCCTGAACTTCTTGATAAGATGCGCCGCGCGGGGTGTACTAGAATCCTATTCGGTGCAGAAAGCGGTGTGCAGGCTATTGTTGATCGCATTAGAAAAAAGATTGACCTAAACCTGCTAAAGGAGAAAGTGAAGTTAGCTGTGGATATGGGTTTTCAGGTTCAGGTTACCTTTATTTTAGGACTTCCAGGCGAAACACGTGAGACAATAGAGCAGACCTTTGAATATGCTTTTAATCTTGGAATATTTGCTGGTATGCATATTTTAGCTCCATTACCTGGTAGCGAAATCTATGAATGTGCTGAGGAATTGGGCATTCGAATACTGCATAGAGATTGGAGTCTATATGATGCGAATCATGTTGTATCAGAGCCAAAGGGTATAAGCGCTAGTGAATTGGAAAAGATAATTATTGAGCATGAGAAGAACATTGAAAATCTGGAAAAGCAGGAAATAGAGGCTTGGCGGCGGGGTGAACTTACAGGAAGCAGTCAAAAGGGTTTGGATAGAAGGAGATGTATGAATTTTTACTTTGAGTTATTTCGAAATGGTTTTTTTAATAGTAATGCTTGCAGTGTTGAGATTAATGGGAACATAAATCCTCAAGATAAACTTATCAAGAGCGCCGCTATTCATGCTAATGTAGATGATTTTGAAGCTTCGAAGTGGATCAAGAGAGCAATGGATGCAGGTGACCTGAAAATTATACAGGAAGGTTCTAAAGCCAAATTTGGATTTATAGAATAGGTATACTCCAATTGATGAAGTAATGACATCCAGATAGCTTATTGCGATTCCATGCCATCTGTTTGCGCCTTCACATTATAACCAAGGACATCATGATTATAACCCCCTTCCAGAATTGCAAAACATCCCCCCTTATATATATTTGCAGCTGATTTAACCATCGCACCCAGAGTATAATAATCCTCAGTAGTAAGCACTCTCCCCCAGTCACGGCCCCTGAAAGTTCAACTCCACAATTATTTTACTATCTCAGAGTTAAATCAACTATTGTTGAGTTGGAAGAATGTATCGAACATGATCGATTAATCAACTAATAAAATGAAAACAATTTGGAATATTTGATTGGGTATACCGTACTTGACTTTTTTGAAATTATGGGTGATAATATAGTGTTATGAGAGAAGTATTACATATCAATCTCAGTGGAATGGATTATGGGGTTTGGGCAGACGAAGTCGTATTTACTAAGGATAAACATGCGTTACACCATTTGCCGCTTGTACAGAGTTATGTTTCCGGGATTTCCCTCATAAACGACCATGTTGTAACGTTAGCCGACCTATCTGCTTGCATCGGCTTATCCCCTTTGAATAGCAGAGAAGGATTTGTTTTAATCCTTTCTGAAGAAGAGAATATTGCTGGCTTTGCCACAGAGGGTAGGATAGGGCATTACAAGATAGCGGATGAAGAAATATTCTCCCTACCCGATTACCTGCAAACATCTATTATTGATAAATGCATATTGCATAATCATAAACCTATTCCTATTATTAACATCCCAGCTCTTTATGAGCTTGTACAAAAGGATAGTTTTAAGCCTGGTGATTTTGAGTTTCTTGATGCTGAAGCAAAACATATGGACATATCTTCAATCAATGGATTTAGATTGATTGAGGATAGCGGAGAGTTATTCGCTTTTCCTGATGTTAATGTACTTGAAATGATGGCTCTGCCAAAGAATGTGTCTCCAGTTTCCTCAATTCCGAAATATATTAAAGGAATTGCATTTCATAAATCCAATATCCTTCCTATTGTTAGTCTTTCTCAACGGATGAATTTAATGGATAAGTATACTGAAGAGGAGATGCTGGTTGTAGATATTGAGGGTAGTAGTTATGGTTTTTTAATAGATAGATTGATCAGCCATCATAATGGCAATGGCCATATACACATTCTTCCACCGCTTGTGCAATCAAGCTGGATGAATAACGCAACAATGTACAATAGCGATATAATTCCTATTGTTGATCCTATTGCAATGATCACAATACGTTCAGATGATAAAGACGAGACGCCACTATATTTACGATATAATCCAAACAGTGAGTTTGAGTCTATATTTGGTGTGGAGGAAGTAGAGGTTATCGAATTTTCCCTCCTTGGTGCACGTTACGCATTGCCAAAATCTGAAGTTATTGATTCTTTGAGTTTCAAGTCCTATCGAAGAGTACCGAATGTCAAGTCTATTGTAGTTGGAGTTGCGGAATATGAAGAGAAACTTTTGCCAGTGCTAGATCTTGCTCTATGTTTTGGCAGGCATTCGCCTGTATCAGAAGATTGGAAAATGATACTTGTAGAGAATGGAGACTTTAAAGCATTGGTCATTACAGAGCATATATACAAAGAACGATTGGTATCAGTTGCTACACAGCATAGTTTACCCATCATGTTACCTCACAGGTTGGTATATGGATGTTATACTGATGAAGAAACAAATACAGTGAAATTGATATTGAATGTTGAGGTTATGGCTGTTCATTTCGATGAGACTGCTGTGAAGGAATATTTTTATCAGATATCACGAGAGATAGAATCCTCGTTAGGTATGACATCATCTTCCCCTAAGGATGATGATGAGATTGCAGTTCCCATAAAAATTATCGGAGTAGAGGATGACTATGTTGAGGAGCTTGGACCTTCAGTTGAGAGTACAGTCGTCCATAACGAAGAGGAGTTGAGTGCCACTATGGACGGTGTGGTGGTCGAGGATAAGGAGGAGCTTGCTTCCCAAGTAGATAGCACACTAGTGGATGGGGATGAACTTAGCGCTTCGTCAGCGACTATTGCCATTGATGATGAAGAGGAATTGAGTGCTACTATGGATGATGTGGTAGTTGAGAACAAAGAGGAGCTTGCTTCCCAAGTTGTTAGCACACAAGTGGATGAGGATGAACTTAGCGCTTCTTCGACGACTATTTCTATTGATGATGAGGAGGAGTTGACTGCTACTATGGACGGTGTGGTGGTCGAGGATAAAGAGGAGCTTGCTTCCCAAGTTGATAGCACACTAGTGGATGAGGATGAACTTAGCGCTTCTTCAGCGACTATTGCCATTGATGATGAGGAGGAGTTGACTGCTACTATGGATGATGTGGTAGTTGAGAATAAAGAGGAGCTTGCTTCCCAAGTTGATAGCACACTAGTGGATGAGGATGAACTTAGCGCTTCTTCGACGACTATTGCTATTGATGATGAAGAGGAATTTACCACTCCGACTAAGACTATTGAAGTAGAGGATGAATCGGAAGAGGGCGAGTATGTATTACCAGAGTTTTCATCAATAGAGGAAGAGGTTAATGATGATGAGACAATGATTGAAGATGAGAAGAGTCAGAGAGAGATATCCGAGTCATTGGATTCAATTGGAAAAGAGGATAATAATAGTAAAGAATCAAATAGTACTGCAACAGAAATAATAGATATTAGCAGAGAACCTTTACAGGGGCCTATAGAGACTGATACATCACAGAGGAGAAAGAAGAAATATACATTTGCGGCTGTTGCTGCTATCATAATTATAGCAGTATATACATTAATTGCATATATATCGAACAATTATGATAGGATAGATGGAGAAAAATCTTTTGACACTATCCATCGAGGTGAATCTGATTTTACTGATTCGAAAAAGCCTGAACCGACTCTCGAAGAACATGCATCGGTGTCAGATACTCAAGCAAACATTCAAACATCTCAAACTCAAAAAACTCTTTCTGATTCGGATAGTCCTTCTGGATATGTAGTATATGAGGTGATCAGAGGCGACACACTTTATGAGATCACTGAGAAATTTACTGGTTATGGATTTGACTATCATCAAGTGGCTAAGGAGAATAATATTAAAAATCCGGATTTAATTTTTCCCAGGCAGAAGATTAAATATAACCAAAAGCTCATAAAAAAAGATGATTACAAACCCAGCCAGTAATGAGGGAAGGAATACAAATAAAATTTATTTTATTTCAAATTTTTTCTTCAGACCCTTACCCTTTATCTGATAATATATTTCGATACCCTCATCAACATTGTTGCTGTTGATGATCTTACCTTTTTTTAGAGGTTGCGCAAATTCCTCTTTTATCTTTACTATATCTGTATACCTGCTCCGATTCTTCATCCTGACATTTACAATGTCTTTTAATATTCGATGTTTGGCTTTATTAATTGCTATCTCCTCGTTTCCCCCGATAACTCTTACATTGTAAGTATCCTCATCAATCCATCCTGTAGGGATTGTATCGGCTTTTCTGCATTTCACTTTGTCAACATGAGTGTGAGTTTCAATGTTTTTTTCCGGTGAAACCCCTCGTACTTCAGGTATTTCAATTCTATTATCTGACGATGAGCATGATAATAACATTAAGAAACATAATAGAATAATTATTTTTTTCATTATGCTTACCTCACTAATTTATTATGTATTACTATTTTTCAACATTCAATCTCATAATATATCAGATTAGGTTGAAAAAAATTACATCGAACCCATAATTAAAACTAGGATAGATTCAATAAAACCATCTTCTCTTATCCCTGATGAAAAATTTATTTCATCAAAGAAAGGGATTGGCTAATCCTTAATGATGATAAAATATTCATAACATCAGAAGAAGGTGCAATGTTATGAGTATTGTTTTAATAGAGTTTGAAAATAAAAGCAAATAAAAAATGAGAATTTTTATTGGATGAATTATTATCAGTAATAGCAGGTACAAATACCTGCTTCTGATAAAGATTTCGACAAACGGTGATTGGAAACTTATGGATTTGATATTCATACAACTTATGCAAATTATCCCTTAAAGTAAAGAGCTTTATATAGGCAGGATAAATTCTACAAAATTTTTATCTTGACATATTTTTTCTATTTAAGTTAGGTATTTGCATTCCTAATTGTTGCTTCTCATTAACATTATTCCTAAATTATTGTTAATATTTGAGTAACCGAACAGGATATGACTAAATAGATACCTGCACTTTTCATTATAACAAACAATATTTAACATTTTTATTGATTTACGAACATGGTAACATATCCATAATCTTTATGATTATTAAATGGTTCAAGATCTAAACAAAATCCTAATTTGAAATAATTATGATATTTGTTATGTAGTTACTTTGCAATCCTATTTTGGATGAGAATAATATCTATAAGGAGGGATCGACTGATGATAAACTAACGATAGGAGTTTCAAAATATATATGTGATGGAGATTTTATAGAAAAAATTGTATAAAAAAAATCTTAAGTGAGGAGGAAATTAAATGGAAGATTCAACATTAAAGAAAAAGGGAACAACAGAAAAAGATATTGAGGAGCTAGAAAAAAGTAGGGAATGGTGGTGGGTGGCTGAGAAGAAGAGATCAAAGAGACTGGATTATCTGAGAAAAGCCGTTTGGAAGAAGGGCGCTATTGGTGGGGTTTATACGCCAGGCTTAAAGATAGATCTTGAGAAACCAATTCTATATACTGAGGCTTGGAAGGAGAATGAAGATGATCCTCTTATGATTAGGAGGGCAAAGGCGCTAACAAAGGTGATGAATAACATAACAATTTTCATTACTGATCATGCTCAACTAGTGGGTTATCAGGGTAGCCTTCCGCATACTCAGCTTTGGTGGCAAGAGATGGCTAGCATGTTTAACGAGCAGTATTATAATACACAGGGATCTATTCCAGAACCAGTTGATGAATCCTTGAGAATTATGGCTGATATTAACAATTATTGGGCAGGCAAGGCTGAACTAGATCAAGTTATAAAGATTCTACCTCCTGAAGATGCGGTTAAATGTTTTAGTGGGGCTGTAATGTGGGGTATTCCTATTACAAGCACTTATTCGACAAAAGATTATGAATATGTAATGACAGGGAAGAGGGGATTTGAGGATATCTATAATGATATTCAGAAAAAAATAGAAGATGCTGAGGAAGAACTTTCAGATATTCCTGGTCCTGATATCATTCCACTATATGATAAATTGCCTAATTGGGAAGGGATGCAAATTTCCTTGGAGGCATGCATCAATTATGCAAAACGCTACGCAAGGTTAGCAAGGATAATAGCTGAGAACTTCGAGACTGATCCTAAACGCAAGGATGAATTGATGAGGATTGCAGAAACCTGTGAACGAGTGCCGGCGAAACCACCAAGAACACTTCAGGAATCGTTTCAGTTCGATCTCTTTATGAATTTGGGTTGCAGATTCGAGTGTGCAGATAGTGGGGCATGGCCAGCGCGTCCTGATTATTATCATGGGCCATACTATGATAAGGATGTGAATATTGATAAGCGTATCACAGAAGAGGAGGCGCTTGATCTAATAGGCGAGTTTATGATTCGTGCCCACGAAACTGGCGCTATTGCACCAAGCCTAGCCCAGGAGGGCATACAGGGAATTCCGGGTACATATGTATGGACCATTGGTGGTGTGAAAGCTGATGGAAGTGATGCGTGTAACGATTTAACCATTGCCTTTATGAAAGCGGCAAGGCTGGTGCGCGTATCCAATCCTACCTTTGGCTTCAGATGGCATCCACAGGTCAAGGATGAGGTGATGAGGGAGGTTTTTGAATGCATTAGACAAGGATTGGGTTATCCTAGTATTCGTAACGATCCTATATTGATATCAAACACAATGCATTGGTATAGCCATCCCCTTGAGGAGGCGAGACTTTGGCTGCATCAGGCATGCATGTCACCATGCCCTCCAACGAAACATGGTTGTCAACCCATGCGGATGGCTTCAACAACCCTTAATACAGCGAAGATGATAGAATATGCACTTCATAATGGATATGATAACGTTCTTGAGATGCAAATGGGTCCCAAAACAGGGGATGCACGTAACTTTACCAGCTTTGATCAGCTCTTTGAGGCTTGGGAAAAGCAATTGGAGTGGATGATGAACATTGCAGTTAGGGTGATTAATATTGGAAGGGCCAAAAGCCCTGAATATTTTGGTCGTCCTATGCTATCTGCTGTATATGAAAGATCTGTTGAAAGCGGACTCGATGCCCTTAGTCCTGAAGGGGAAAGAGGAAATGCTTGGGTAACCTTTTTTACATGGGTGGAGAATGCTGATAGCTTGGCAGCTATAAAAAAACTCGTTTTTGATGATAAAAAATATACGATGATAGAAGTGATAGACGCCCTTGAAAACAACTGGGAAGGCAAAGAGGATATGCGACTTGATTTTGTTAAGAATGGCCCCAAATGGGGTAATGATGATGAGTATGTGGATGAGATAATGATTCGATGCGTTAGAAAAGCAGCAAGTCATTCCTGGAAGGTTCGATGTCCATCAGGAAATCCTTGGCCAGCGCTGCCTGAGAATGTGAGTGGTAATATTCACTTCTCCAATATGGTTCATGCGCTACCTAATGGCAGAAGACAGGGTGATGCCCTTTATGATGGAGGGATATCTCCAGGGCCTGGTCTAGATAAAAAAGGGCCCACAGCAGTTCTTAAATCCTGTGGAAAGATAAATCATATTAGTGACGGCAGATCCTTTCTCCTGAATCAACGGTTATCACCAACTCAACTCTCTGGCGAGAAGGGTTATCAATTGTGGAAGGCCTATATGAAAACATGGTCTGATCTTGGCCTTGATCATGTGCAGTTTAATATGGTAGATGATGCAACATTGAGGGCAGCGCAGAAAGATCCAGAGCAGTATCAGGAGGTAATCGTACGTGTGGCTGGATATAGTGCCCACTTCGTTGACATAAGCCGCAAGACACAGGATAATATTATTCAAAGGACAATTCATGGTTTAGGGTAGATATGTAGTTTTGCTTATTCCATTATAAGTTTTATCCATAAAGTTGTGTAATGGTAAGTTGTTAAGCGATGATGGTTTTGAATTATCCCTTATCATAATGTGTAAAAACTATTAACTTACTGGCTCTACAGAGTTATTTTTAGGGATTATACTATAATCTATATAAAATACTGTAGAGCCTACAAGTTCCATTGGAAGAGATTGAATGAATTCAATCTTGAAGATGTAATCCTAATTATCTCTTTGGTTGGATTGTCGTGAATGTTTCATTGGCTGTAGAATTAAAACGTTAATGAGGAAATATGGCATTTACTAAACATTATTGTTTTTGCAATAATGACATAAATATAATTGACATAATATTACTTTATAATATAAAATATAACCACAATTAAATTATAATCAATTTTTATTTTTTTTATAGGAGCAAAATATTTATAGATGCATGCTATTTAGACGCTATTCTACTTAATTAACTCTCATTTCAACTCTATTTTAATCTGGCCCGATTATGAATTTTCTTTTATAAATACTATATTTATATGTTTATTAGATTATATTTCAACAAATGAAAAATCAACTTTAGTTGCTTGAAAAGACAATTAAATATCCTTTGAGAAAGTTTTGAAAAATTTTTTCATTTATAATTTTATTTATTTTTTTATGTTGGTTTTTCAATTGACATTGACTGAAGCATTATTCGCAAATGCTGGTGATTTTGAGTTTATAGTAAAAGGTTATATAGATTTGCCTGGAAAAGCATATATAGATAATACGCATAGTTATCATAAAGATATTAAAATGGGTTTCTCTTTAGGATGTGAGTTATTAAAATACAAGAGAGACATGTTCGGATTTGGTATTGGAGCTTTATATCAGTTTCCGCGTGAGGCAGATGAATTTGATAGCCATGGGAAATTCTCATTTATGCCTATATATGGGATGCTAAAAGTTAATTTTTCAGGGAGACATGCAAATCCTTTCTGTGTAGTGCATTATGGATATAATTTTCTTATGGGTGACGATGATTTCAAGAAGGATACTGAGCTTAGAGGTGGTCACTATTTCAGTATCGGTGGTGGAGTTAAGTTGAAGTGGAGTATTGTTATTGAGTTTTTGTATTCTATTCACTGGGGCGGAAGGACTCGTGATGTAAATGGAAGCAAATATGATCTTGATGCATTATATCGTAAATTCGCAATGTCTATCGGTTATGCTTATGGCTTTTAGAGTATATTTCAGTATGAAAGGGGTATGAAGAAATTCCCTTTGGGGTTTAGGTTTTCCAATGTTTCTGGACTACTGAAATAATCTCAAATTCAATTTAGGATATTTAATATTAACTTATATCCTATTGCTAAAGTAGCTATATCCCTTAACCCAAGATATTCATTATCGTCATATAAATAAGATTTGATATAGATATCCAGCGAAGAAATTTCAATAAAAAGGCTATGGTAAGTATTGGGTGATGAACTCTCTTTTAGGATTTTGAAACCGATATTAAATGTAAAATGTATACCAGTTGGAAAGTAATACCCTTCCCATTGCGGAGCGTCGGTGGCACTATGCCAGTATAGATTTTTATCTAAAGCACATAACATCGTAATGCCAAAATAAATTGGCGACACTGTAATCTTTTCTAGAGGGGCATATTCAAAAGGATAGAAGCTGTTCTTCCAAGCAATTGTATGTATGTCGCAACCTCCTATGCTTTCTGGAACATATCCATAGAATAATCCTGTTTCCCAGAAGTTTGAGTAATAAGAGTGCCCTATACCGATTGCAACAAAACCTATGTAACCTGCAGTCTGAATGGTTATAATTTCAGGTAATAATTCCTTCATATTATTAATATTATTAGCAAATAATCGCGATTCATTTATTTCAATGATAAATAACATACAAAATAGAGGTATAAACGATTTTTTTTTTAAAAACGGCATCTTTCAACCTCAAATGAATCGCCATCATAGGAGGCGATCATATAGTGCCCATATCCAGGGCTTCCTATTTCATATCGTGGAATACCATCTATGAGTACGTATGAACTGTTAACATGGGCGTGGCCGTGTATTACGAGTGAAAAATGTTCATGAACAATCTCATTAAACCTATTTATTTCTGCTACAGTAAAACGGTTATACGCATCGTTTGAGTTATTGATATGAGAGAATAAAACTTTTTTATCTGCTTTAATCTGTGAAGAAGTAGTTGATAGCCAATTATAATCGGGATAACCGCTTTCCCAGTTGTTATTATTAAAAAATATAAATTCAACACCCATATAGTTAAATGTGTAATTAAGAGAACCAAACATTTTTTCATATATATCTATCCCTTTACTAAGGCAATCATGGTTTCCGATAGCCATCATATAGGGGATGTTCAATCTTTTAATTATATCATAGCTCCATTCAAATTCGGTTAACAGGCCGATATCGGTTATATCTCCGATGATAATTGCAAAATCAAGATCATCGCGTGCATTGATTAGATGGACTACCTTTTCTGTTTCTTGAAAGTAGTGATGAGTATCAGAAAACAGAGCTATATTGAAGGGCTGATTAAATCCTTTTGATTGTTCAATTTGTTTTATCATCATTAAGTTTAATTGGTTTAGATTCGAATGGGTGACATTTGTTTGAAAAGGAGAATATTCCATATCAATAAAGCAGTTTGGAAAGGATAGTCCGGTTAATAGGGAATTAGCAATGGTTAATCCCATTTTTTTTATAAATTTTTTTCTAGTAATTTTCATCCCTGTTGCCCTCATCTATTATCTATATTTACATGGAGAATAATTTTTTTTAGTTCATTATAAGTATGAATATAGGCCACAATTAGGTTAGTTACTAAGGAAATGAAATGACTATTAATTGTCAACTTTATTATTAATTAAGGATTTGATGATTATTTTACTGTTTCTTTACAGTTATTAATTATTTTATACTTAGAAAGTAAAATATTAATATTTTATATTGACTTTCTTGTAATTTATATGTAATTTTACTAGATATTAATTTTTTATCCCTTTGGCCAATTATAAAATAAAGGAGAATTTATGATGAGCGAACGGGTTGAAATCCCCAATAATGTTACATTAGAGGTTATTGAAGGAGGAGATACGGGTATTGTATATACAATCGACAATAAAACAGTAACTATTGGACGTGAGAATGTATGTAATATGCGACTTACTGATGAGCATGTTTCAAATAAGCATTGTCAAGTTGTTTTTCGAGGTGGGCATTTTACCGTAATCGATCTAGGTAGTTTAAATAAGACTAAAGTAAATGATCGTGTTTACGTCCAGAAAAATTTGCATAATGGAGATATCCTAACCATTGGGAAAACTAAGTTACAATTTAATTGGCAAAATCAAGAGGAGGATGAAATGGGTGATTCATCAAAGGATATTCTTGATGACACTGAAATAGACTCACTAGAAGAATAATTTATAGTATTTATCTTTAGAAGGGAATAAGGGTTTATTGGAAGATGCCATTTCCATGTGTAATTTTGAATATTTAATATATTAATAGGGAAGTTATATCAATTGTATTAGCGCATGGTAATTGAATTGAAAAAAAATGAAATGTAGTCAAATATATTAATAACTTATGGAGGAATATTATGGGTGATTTTTTTGATCAAATTCCGGGTGATGTTCAAGATCAAATCAGAGATATAACAAAATCTTCTGGTTTGCCGGATAATGAAGATTCTATTGAGATGATGGCGCAGGCATGGATTGAAAAGAAAGAGGCTTTTGAGGAGAAAATAGAAGCCTTGGATATGGAAGAGCTAGATTCTTATGACAAAGAGGATACTAGGGGAGCCTTGGTTCTTACATATTCAGGTTCACTTGTAAGCATAGGTCCTTTAGCAGATGATGGTCGGGCCGTTGAGTATACGAGTATTGGCATCAGAAGCGATGTGCCCGACAGCCTAAAAGGTGAAGGATCAATGCTAGGGAAGGATGTTATGGTTGGAGAGGAGATGGAGTTTGAGTCTGGACCCGTTAAAAGCACCTCTTCTATTTTCAAAATCGCTGTTTTTAAAGAAGAGATAAGCGCTGAAGAACAGGAAGAGAAATTGTCAGATGCAACCGTTGTCTTGAGTGATGAGTTTACTAAGATAAATAAAACGATCATATCTAATAATGATTAGTTTTAGATTTATCTCTCATTGTGTGTAGTAGCAGCAACACCTATTCAGATATATATAATAGCCTATACATTTTTAATATAGGTAGAGCTATTTAATATTACTGAAGAGATTGTTGCATTTTTTAATCTGCGTGTCTGCGTAATGGTTAATAATTATAATATAAAAATAAATAGTATGCAATTAAAGCATAATATATTGCATACTATTTATTATACTGATGAAAAAGATTATCAGATTTGTTCAAATGAGCAAGAATTCATGTTTCCTTCCATTTGAGTTTATTGCCACTTTCATAATACATCCTGTGCTAAGCAGGATGGGGATGCAGATAGGGAATCAATCGGATAATCAAAATTTGTATAAATTGGTACAATTTACTCCATTAATAATTATTAGGTATGAGAATGAACAATCAAATACATCCTGATGAGTTAAAGAATAGACTCATTGAGATATTTAATCGAAAGCATCCGCCTGAATGTGATCATTTTCTTGAAGTAGTGGAAATAGCTAACTCTGTTTTAATAAACGAAGAGGAAGAGATTAGACCACATGATTCATCTGATCTCCCTGGAGGCATGATCTTGTTAAAACATTATATTCCTACCATCCTAGTCCCGGATATTCATGCTAGAATGGATTTATTTTTAAACATAATGCTCTATGAGGATTCCGGATATACAAATTTAGACAAAATGGCGTTAGATTTGCTACAGGTTGTATGTGTTGGTGATGGTGTGCATGCTGAAAGAAGAGCTGCTAAGAGATGGGCAGATGCTTTTAAAGAATTCCAAGATGGATATTCAAATCATAAGAATATTGATGAAGAAATGAGAGAGAGTTTTGGAGTGATGGAGATGATCATGGAAGTCAAATCCAATTTTCCAGCGAATTTTCATTTTTTAAAGGGAAACCATGAAAATATTTCTAATGAAGATGGTGGTGGGAATTATCCATTTATTAAGTTTTCTCATGAAGGGCCTATGGTTGCCTATTATGTTCAGAAGTTTTATGGCGATGAGTTTTTTGAAAATTATTATCTCTTTGAAAAGAATTTACCCATCTTTGCAGTCGGTAAAAATTTTCTCATCTCTCATGCAGAACCGCGTACATTTTTTAATAGAGAAAGGATAATAGAATACAGGAATCACCCTGAGGTTATAGAAGGACTAACATGGACCGATGATGATGCTGCGCAAGACGGTAGCGTTCTTCAAATGATTGAATATTATATTGATGATATGGATAGGGATGACAGTTATTATTTTGGTGGACATAGACCTGTTATGAATTTGTATAACTCTAGAGCAGATGGGAGGTATATCCAAATTCACAATCCTAACAAGTTTATTATCGGAATAATAAAAGAGAACAAAGATATAGATTTAGATGAAGACATAATTGAAATTAAGAATAATATTGATGAGATTATTTATGCTTAGCCTTTGTGGAAAGAGTTATTTTTTTTGTGATCATTAAAAAAGAACACCCCATTTCAACAACTCAATCATTAAATATCATAATAACAGGCTATAATTGGAAAATAAATATCAGTTAAATATGTCAAGAATGGAGATACATTAAGGCATTGATTGATAATAGAATAAGTAGTGTTATCTTAAACAAGGGATATAAGGGTAGGTCATGGCTACAAAAGTAACAAAAGTAGGTAAATATCAATTAACATCCAAGATAGCTGAGGGAGGGATGGGAGCTATATATAAAGCGAAGCATCCTACTTTAAATAGAGATATCATATTAAAGCGACTCATATTAAGGCAAAGTTCATCCATTACTGAGAGATTCAAAAGGGAAGCTCAGCTAATGATTGATTTTCGCAATGATCATATAGTACAGGTTTATGATCACTTTAAGGAGGGCAATTCCTATTATATAGCAATGGAATTCGTAGATGGGATTAGCTTGAGTGATTTAATCAAAAAGAAGAGATACATACCCAACGAGATTGCGATGTTGATTATTATTGAGATATGCAAAGCCCTTAAGTATGCTCATGATAGAAATGTTATACATAGAGATATTAAACCTGAGAATGTCTTAATTTCTAAAAAGGGTGAGGTGAAATTAACAGATTTTGGGATCGCGACATCCAAAGACTGTGAAGAGGAATGTTTAACTTCTGCTGGTACTACATTAGGAACACCGGCATATATGTCACCGGAGCAGATCACTGACACAAAAAATGTGGATAAACGAGCTGATATATACTCAATGGGTGTGGTGCTGTATGAGATGGTAACAGGGAAATGCCCCTTCCCAGGGAACTTTACTCCTGAAGCAATAACTATAATCCAAAAGGGTGATTATACCTCCCCCAGGAAAATCAATCCCAGAATATCCTCTGTGATTCAGAAAGTCATTAAAAAGGCGATGCACTGTAAGGTCAAGAAGAGATACAGGGATTTGCAATATATTATTGATATATTTTTACGGCGACTAAAGAAATATAAAGATCAGGAGACGATCAATAACACGATTAAAGGGTATATCTTTGGTAGCAAAGAGGAGATTGAAGAGAGTTCAGGATTCAGTATAAGTAATACTCTTAAGAAGTCTATCGATAGTGTTGCTGTAAAACTTTCATCAAATTATGTCCGGATTCTGTTGGTTATAGCTATTCTTATAGGTATTATTGCTGTCGGGGGTTATTGTTTTTATAGTATGGATATGCATTATGAATATTTCAAACAACAGGAATATGGGGCATTGTGTGTAGATGTAAGGATAGATAAAAAATATAAGGATCCTGGAGCAAATTATATCAATGCTTCATTATTTATTAGGGAAGGGAAGAGATATAAAAGTGTAAAAGATAAGGATTTGTATTTTAAATTGGATGAGAAAGCTAATAGTAAGAAATATTATTCATTTAAATCCCCAAAAGTATATTTAAAATCGTCAATGTATAGAATCAGGATTGATATTGAAAATGAACTCTTTCAGAAGGATTTTTATATAAAGCCTAGGGGAATACAAAAGAAAGAAAAAGAGACCATAGATGCTAAATATATAAAATTATATTATAAGAAAGTCTCCCGTTTACCCCTGAAAATACATTATACAGTAAAGGATATAAATACTAATTTAGACATTACTGATGACACTGAATTATATATAAATTTTTACAAGAAGTGGTATAAATGGATTGATTTTATTGAGTTGAAGAATTATAAGGAAATCTTAACTACTGACAGAACCTATAAATTTAATTTTGTCAGGGAAGGTTATTACAATAAATACCTACGAATTTATGTAAAACCATATCAAACGAATTTAGTTTTGGATTTAGATCTTGTGCCTGTTCCAGGAACCCTTTCGGTAAAGTCTAATTATAAGGGTTTGGATATATTATTGAATAATTCCAATTATTATTTTTCAGGTGGAAAGGGTAGAAAATATATAAAAATTGCGCAATCAAGAAAGAAATTTCAAAAATTATTGTTATCTCCAGGGGACTACTTTATTACAGTAAAGAAATCGGGGTCTGTTAGCAAGACGGTTAAAACCAGGATTGTATCTAAAGAGTCGAAAAAGGCTATTATTAATTACAATCAAGATAGAGAATTAATTAATATAAATATTTATTAAAACGCGACAGGAGTGAATTATGTCAACGTTAATGAGAAGGATTTTCCTTTGTATTATTGGGATTCTTGCCGGATTAACTGCCTGGCCCCTTGCTGAGGTGACTCTATTGCTTCAGAGTAGTTTTCCTTCCTATCTTGTTTTTACTGTATTTCTTGGAATGGTCTTTGGATTAATAATTGGAGGATTATTTGGCAGCAGCGATGGAATAATTATGTCAATTAGTTCTAATATCTTTAGTGGAATGTTTCGTGGGGCAATTATAGGTATAATTGGAGGCATTAATGGATTCCTGATTGGCCAGGCTGCGCTCTTTGTAATTGGTGATATATTCATTCACTCCATGAAGAGTTTTAATACTATTGGTCTACCCTTCTCAAGAGCAATTGGTTGGGCATTTTTGGGTATTTTTATTGGAAGCATTGATGGATTCAGATCCCGTTCCTGGAACAAGATTAAGGTCGGGATAATTGGCGGTATTCTAGGTGGCTTTTTGGGTGGGCTTGCCCTTGAATATATCAGAATGATTATTCCGAATATTATGTTTGCCCGTCTTGGCGGTCTTATGATCTTTGGACTATTTATTGGACTCTTTTATGGATTTGTTGAGAATCGTTTATCTTTTGGTGTATTAAGACTATTGAATGGAAAGTTTAAGGGAAAAGAGTATCTTATAAATCAGAGAAAGATGAAAATCGGTAATTCTGACAAAAATGATATCGTTCTTTCTGGTTATGATAATATCTCTGATTTACATGCGGAATTGCGATTCATGAAGAATGAGGTGGTTATAAAAAACCATGATAAAAAGAATCCGGTTTTGGTAAATGAAGATAAGATCAATGAGCATCAATTAAAATTGGAAGACGTTATAAAAATTGGTTCAGCAAAGCTTTTATTTAAATTTAAATAAAGGGGATAATTAAGATGTTATACAGAATCATTATTTCAGTTATGTTTATCTTTCTCTCTTATCAGGCTTCATCTGCATATTCAGTGCGTATTTCACAGATTGATGCTTCCACATTGTTGCTTAATCAAAACATTAAGATTTATGTTAGTGTAACCGATGAGTTTGGAGAGCCTGTAAAACAATTACAACGAGATGCATTTTCAATCCTTGAGTCCTCCAATGGGAGGGATTATGCTACAATTCCCAGTATATCAGGTTTTGAGACAATGGCTAATTATGAGTTAGGTATCAATTTTTTATTGATGATAGATAATTCAGGGAGTATGTATAGAGATTTAAATGGCAAGAAGACCAAATACGATAGTGCGAAGAGGATATCTCATGCAAAGAAGGCTGCAATCTCCTTTCTGGCCAGCATTACAAATCCCAAGGATAAGGTTGGATTAGTTTCCTATAATTCCTATTATACAGCACATGCTGATTTAACAAATGATAAGATAAAGATTGAGGGATATCTTGATGAAATAAACAAACCTAGCAGTGATGAGGCATATACAGAGATATATGCTAGCCTGTATTCAGCGGTTGACGAGTTTCGCACGACAAAGGGTAGAAAAGCAATAATTATATTGTCTGATGGTGCGAATCAGCCCTACTATAAGTATACTAGAAGGGAGCATAAGGTCTTTGGCAATAAGATATATAAGTATACAGAACCTACAAAGTATTGTCAGGAGGAGGGAATCTCTGTATTTGCAATCTATTTCGGCAAGGAGAAGGAGAAGAAGGATAAAAATTTACATAAAATTGCTATCCAAACAGGAGGGGCTGTTTTTGATGCTCAAAATCAGAAAGAACTCAGTGAGGTGTATTCTAAAATAGTAAATCAAATCTTGAACGAATATTTAATTACCTATTCCGCGACAATGGAGCCAACTGATAAAAAATATGTTAAGGTTCTTTATACAGATGATTCAAACAAGAATTCTTCATCACGATTTTATTTTTCCAGTACTGTTTTTGGTATTCCCTTAAATTATTTTACCCCCTTATTACTCATTCCCTTAATACTCTCTATTTTTTTGGTATGGCTTCTATCGAGATTGGATTTTGAAAAGAAGAAGGCTGATCCTTCATTGGAGGTTATAAGTTCAAGTACTGCAAGGGCTACAACCAAGTTTTTAAAATTGGGAGGAGGGAAGACAATTATTGGTGATGATCAGGCTGCTGATATGACCATTGTTGGAGGCGCGACAAAAATAAGAGAAAAACATGCCACTATCTTATTTGATGATAAAAAGAAAAAATATACCATAGTGAGTGAAGGGGACTTAATGGTAAATAATAAATCCATTAAAAAAAAGGAATTAGAATCAGGAGATGTGATAAATGTTGGTGGAACTACAATTGTGTTCGATGATGGAGAAGTAGAATAGTCTGCATCATTTTATGTTTGCAGCAATTTATAAATCCCTGAATATTTTTATTGTTGAGCATATTGGATGTTTTATGAGTTAACCATGAGTCTTGATGAGTAAAGGATTATATAGCCTGCTGTTCTATTTCCCATCCAGGATGAAGCTTCCTCGAATGAAACCTCTTCTATAGACATATTATCATGGGTTGATTATTTTAATAAATTGCCCAAGAAAAATATTCAATACTTAATGAACATCACTTCATAGGATTATTTCTTCGTCCCTGCATTAGTGATTTTGGTTGATTTACTAACAGGATTACTACAATACTTCTCGATTCCTAAATGAAGTAATTCCATTTCCATGATTATAGAAATTTATAACCTCGGTTTTTGTTTACTATTTCTTTGAAATATGGAAATCCATCAAAGTATGGATTAGTTAATGATTGAAGGTGAATATGTATAGGTATAAAGGAATTATTTTTCTCTTATTGTCTTCATTTTTTTTTACCACATCTACATTGTTTGCAAAGTTGGTAACCACTTTATCCGAAATCCAGGCAGTTGAAATAACCTTTTGTCGATTCTTCCTCGGTTTTATAACAGTGTTAATATATATGGTCACACAAAAACGATCATTACGACCAAAGAGGATATCATATGTATTATTGAGATCAATATTAAATCTAATAGCGGTTATTCTATTCTTCGCTGGTGTTCAATTTACTACTATTACAAATGCAAACATGCTTAATATGACCTATCCTATATTTGTATATCTTTATGCGCCATTTATTAATAGAGAAAAAAATAGTGTGATATATTTATTATACGTAACAATAACAATGATTGGCGCATATTTAATAATTAATCCCACTATTGAAGACCTATTATTGGGTGATATACTCGCTTTGCTTTCAGGTGTTACTGCTGGTGCAGCTATTTCTATTTTACGTGAGGCAAGAAAATATGACAGCTCTTTTATTATATTATTCTATTTAATGACAATAGGAACTATAACGAATTATTTTATTATGCTGCCCTATTTCATTGCTCCTAAGGGTATCGTTATCTTATATCTCTTTCTTTCAGCCTCCTCGGGAGTATTAGGACAAATATTTATAACCATAGGTTATAGGTATATAGATGCTGCATCTGGATCGCTGATTTCATCAAGCAGAATATTGTTTGCTGTAATAATGGGTGTATGCATGTTTTCCGATCCACTGTCACCAAAAATTATTATAGGCGCTATATTAATAATAATATCACTAATCGGAGTGAGCGGAAGATGGCAAAGGATTAGACAAAAAACGCCGTCATCAATGATGTAATTTTTTTATATTCTTAGACTAAGCTTGGATTTATAAATAGTAATTATTGACCTATGTCAATGCTATAATTATCCCTAGGGATTATATTTATAATAGAATTGATAGTGGGAGAAACAATTTATTTGTAACAATATATTATACCTAAGTGTACAGATGTAGTGGAAGAATTGGGTTGGATTCGATGTATTTGATCTATGTTAAATAGGAAATTAAGGAGGTGCTAATCTATGAGATGCCCAGGACAGGACAGCAGATACTGGAAATCAGAGGCAATCTTTGACGTTAAGTGTCCTCAATGTGGGAGTAGTGAAGAGTTTTTTAAGGATGAAACTACGCGTCTCTGCAAAAAATGTGGACATAAGATCATCAATAACAGATTGGACTTTGGTTGTGCATCTTATTGCAAATTTGCAGATCAATGCTTAGGTGAAATTCCTTCAGAACTCCTGGCTCACAGAAAAGAATTATTAAAGGATAGAGTGGTCATTGAGATGAAACGCTTTTTTAAACGAGATTTTAAGAGAATCGGTCATGCTTCCAAGGTTGCCAGATATACTGAAGAGATTGTCGCTAAGGAAGGTGGTGATTTGGCGGTTGCATTAATCGCTGCTTATCTTCATGATGTTGGAATAACAATTGCAGAGCAGAAGTATGGCAATAGGGCTTTTGACTTTCATGAAGAGGAAGGCGAGATTATTGCTCGGGAGATGCTATCCAACTTAGTTGCTGATCAGAGCCTGATTGATGAAGTCTGTGATATAGTAGGACATCATCATCATCCTCGAGAGCATGATACAATAAACTTCAGGTCAGTATATGACGCTGATACAATCGTGAAGATCGAGGAAGAACAAAAGGATGCAGAGAATGGGACCGCAAAATTGGAAGGTATCATCCAAAGGGATATTTCCACAAAGGGTGGTCGTGAATTAGCTAAAAGGATTTTGTTAACATAAACTGAAGATGATGACTTGATTGTTGAATATATTGATTATTAATAATTCATAAGGGATTTAGTCCTTCATGGGAATGCATATTATTATTTATTAAGGAGATAATCATGAAAGTAAAGCGAAAAATCATTGAGATAGATGAGGAACGATGTGATGGCTGTGGACAATGTGTGCCTGCATGCGCTGAAGGAGCAATACAGGTAGTGAATGGAAAGGCCAAGCTTTTGGCAGAGAAGTATTGTGACGGATTAGGGGCATGTTTAGGGGAGTGTCCCAAAGATGCTCTCAGGGTTGTTGAACGAGATGTTGATGAGTTTGATGAAAGGGCTGTGGAAGAGTACCTGATGAAACGAGATAATCAGGATGCTCAAATAGATGAAGATATTATGCCCTGTGGTTGCCCCTCGAGTAAAATACAACGCTTGTCTCCATCCATATCCTGTGATAAGGCAAGTCAAGCAACATCCATGGCGAACAAGGGCTCGATTCTATCACATTGGCCAGTACAGATACGGCTTATCCCTCCAACAGCCCCTTTTTTGAAGGAGGCGGACTTGTTAGTGGCTGCAGACTGTACCCCAGTTGCTTATCCTAACTTTCATGAAGACTTTATCAATGGGAAAATTGTGATGTTGGGATGCCCAAAATTTGATAATGCAGAAGATTATATTCATAAGTTTGCAGAGATATTCAGGATGAATGATATTAGTAGCATCACAGTAGTAGTCATGGAAGTGCCTTGTTGTAGTGGACTTCCTACTATCATTCAAAAGGGTATGGCTTTAGCAGGTAAAAGTATTCCCATGAAAAAAATAGTTATTGGTATCAGGGGCGAGATACTAAGCATTGATATGATGGACGAAGTCGAGAGAAGAGTAGTATAATGGTAAATAAACCAAAATACTACTCAGTTATAATTATATACTGACTAATCGGAATTATTGTGGAATTATTTTGAGTAATACTCAATATGAGATTTTTCTTGACAGTATATGTGTTCTATTCAAATAATTTATTCATGTTCGAAGTGTTACATGCACAAAACAATAGATAATATCTATTAATTTGACTGATCGTTTCTGTAATTATTCAGATGGATTATTTAATATCTGGAAAAGCAATCAATTCAGTCTGTTCGATAAATTGTTTCGATAAATTGTAAGGATGTAATTAGGATTGATCCTAAGGAAGTGAATGTTTTTTTATGGAAGAGAATTAATTAGAAGGGGGTAATGATGATAGTTGTTATTGCGGTTTTGCAAGCTCAAACAGGAAAGGAAATTGAGATGGAGAATGCATTAAAAGAAATAATTCCCAAGGTTGAGTCAGAAAAAGGGACGATGGCCTATATCCTTCATCGTTCTCAAAGTGAGCCAGGGACATTCATGTTTTATGAAAAATATATTGATAATGCAGCCTTTGAGTATCACAGCTCAACACCGCATTTTCAAGAGCTTTTCGGAAAAATTGGGCCCTTACTAGCTGGAGCCCCTAGAATTGAGATGTTTGAAGAGATAGCAGCGAAGAAGTAATGAATTATATCATTAACTATCTTTTGTGAAGAATACTAATTTTTTATAATAGTTAAGATAATATCTGACATTCCGATAATAAAACTGACACTTATTCCCCCCGGGAGGAATAAGTGTCAGTTTTCGCAAAACAAAATTATGAAGAGTGTCTATGAACCAAGAAGACA
>JAXHTS010000042.1 GCA_034190085.1 Spirochaetota bacterium | reverse complement strand
GTAGAAGAATTGCTTTTATCTTATCTGCATTTTTGATGTCTCTTCTTCTTTTCGCTTCTCGATGGGCGTCTTTAAGCTCTTGGATTTGTTCTGTATTTAGAAAGTTCATATACTTTCTAAAGTATAAATCGTATTAGCTCATTAAGAATTATTTCGTAAACTTATTGCGTTTTAGTATAATATTTACTTTTTTTGCTTGATCTACTCTCCCCTTCCCTCTAACCTTCTTTAACAATGGCATCCGGTTTAATATAATAAACTGATATCGGATATCATCCATACACAATTTTAATTATAATTCAGAAATCTCCAAGAATAGAGTACTAAATACAGAAGCGGGAAACATAAACAGAATACTAATGAAATAAAACGACTATTTGGAGAATGGCACAATTGTAAATACTGGAGGTCGCATTATAATTGATATTACATAAATTATATTTAACATGCTCACGGATTGATACTAATAAAATTCAAAACATAATAGGGTGTCCGTGTATAGCTAACAAATTATTATGGAGGTTTTAAATAATGGCTAAGAGTACAGTTTCAATAGATAATATTGAGATGACAGGTGAATATGAGGGAGATTGGAAAGAAGAGAAAAAGCATGGTCATGGGGTCTTTCTTTTTGACAACGGTTTACAATACGAAGGAGAGTGGAAGGATGACCATATGCATGGCAAGGGCAGGTTTTATTGGCCTAGCGGCAATAAATATGATGGAGAATGGAAAAATGGTTCCATGAATGGTCATGGCATTTTATATTGGCCTGAAGGAAACAAGTATAAGGGTGAATGGAAAGATGGGCTGAGGAATGGCATGGGCACCTTCTTTTGGGCAAATGGCAATAGATATGAAGGAGAGTGGAAAGACAATTATATGGATGGCAAGGGCGTTTTCTATTGGGTTAATGGAGACAAATATGAAGGAGAATATAAAAATGATATGGCTCATGGGGAGGGAGTATATTACCATAATGACGGAAGAGTAGAAAAGGGGAAGTGGGAGAATGGTGAATATGTTGGAGAATAATGATAGTTATCAGGTCTAAATGAATACCAAAACGATCATCTGTTTTGATAGCCAATTATATATAATTATGTAGTTATTTCATACAATGATAAATACTTTGGGAATAGAGTGTTGGAGGGGGAATATCTATTATTGCATTATATCCTATTCTATTAAGCTCCATATATCTCCAGATTTAGAAGCTCGATGCTCTCGTTCAAGTTTGAGAAGATGAGCCCAAAGCGAAAATCGAGCAACCGGATGCAGAAAACTCGGCACATCATCATAGGCAAGCGGGGTCAATGACTCGATTGTGCCTTTTTCAAGATGTCGTAAAGAGTTGATCACCTTTCCTTCACGCTGTAAGCGATGCTTTATCAATCCATCTATAACTGAATCAGGATCATCCATCATTTCACCATGACCAGGAGCAAGCCTTTCAGCGGAATACCTCTTTAACAGCGCCAGTGAATCGAGGTAGGCCTGCATATCACCATCCGGTGGCGCAATGACTACTGTTGAGCCGTTCATAATGTGATCGCCAGTAAATATTACCCTCTCTTCCATTAGCAAAAAGCAGAGATGATTGGAGGCGTGACCCGGTGTGCAAATGGCCTTTAATGTAAAATTATCTCCATGTATACAGGAATCATGATCGAGCACACGATCAGGTTTATAATTCGGATCAATGATCCCCTCCTTTGGCGGTCTCCCACCCATGACCTCTGCTCCTGTCTCAGTTTTTAATAAATGAGCGCCAGGGGAATGATCTGGATGGGTATGTGTTACTAATATCCAACGGATACGATCACCAACCGCATTCAAAATAGACCTGATGTGCCCTTCATCATCTGGCCCGGGATCAATTACAGCAATATTCTCTTCTCCAATCAAATATGTGTTAGTCCCTGTGCCAGGCATAATCCCTGCGTTATTAGCAAGCACCCTGCGGATTCTCATGGTAAGCTGAACTGCTTGCCCAATTATGAGTTGGGACATTGTTGATCACCTTTAGTTTATTAACTTTTTCAGTAATTCCATCCCTATGCAAAATAATCTCATCTAAAATAACCCATCAGTGGATTATTTTGGCGCGTAATAAGGTCAATTTGAAAAATCACATCCGTGTAATTTATCAAAATTCTGTTGCGATAAAATATTGATATTACAGGTATTCTTTATCACCAGGAATTACGATCTTAATTCCACTGCCATTCTTTACAAACCTGGGCATAATAGTGGGAATATGCTCTCTCGATCGAGCGATCTCCATCATTTCAACAGTACTAGATATCCCGGATAAAGCCTCCAATTGCCTAATTGTGGGCAATACCATACAGAATTCTCCGCGCTTGTATCGTGCCAGTGCCTCAACTGGCCGAATCCAGAGGTGAGCTACGGTCTCCCTCTTGTCATGCAGGCCTCTCTGTTGGGGAGGCGCAATGCCAATAAAGAAACGAGTATCATATCGACGAGGAGCCCCTTCTGGTGTTATCCAATGACTAAAATAGACAAACCTGTCAACTGCTAAACGCAATCCCTCGTTGCAACATATCTTAACCATGTCAGTCATCCCATTGCATATGGCGTTGCGATAATCCTCAAAGCGCCTGTTGTTCAGCGGTGATTCGAGAGAAATATATTCACCTTGATCATCAACAGCGGCTAGAAGTCCTGCCTCCTCATAACACTCACGAATAGCAGCTACCCAATAGGCCAAGCCTCCCTCTGATATGCCCAGACATACGCTCGCCTCCTTGTCGCTCATCCCATAACATAAGGCGGCAATATCAGGATGCTTGTCAAGATCATCCACAGAACCCCCGGGAAATACGTAAAGCCCTCCGCCAAACTCCGATTTAGGATTGCGCAGCAACATAAATACTTCGATCCCCTCCTCCGCATCACGGGCCAGGATTACCGTAGCAGCCGGTCGAATGTTCCTATTAGCATCATTTCCCAAAATTACTAACCTCTCAATTATAGTATATCGTTACATCTAACACTCTTATAAAGTCAAGTCATAATCGTGTTCATTATGTTTTCTTTAAAAGATATTGATCGTAGTAAATTATAATCTACTAATTTTTGCGAGGGAAGTGATCAAAATCGCAATAGGCATGCTAAAACGATACGGAATAGAGGCATGTGACATTTCTTTAGATTATTCACGCTTGTAGATACACATATATGCCTAAAAAATCAGTAAGCCGAATAAATAATTATCATACCTTGACCATAGCCAATTTTATTATTATATTATTATTAAATAATATTTCTATTCCTGTAAAATTTAGTTAATTACACATGCTATTTGATCGACTATCACATATTTCATCTTAATTTGGGCAAAATTGATGTTGGTCATCCTGTATCAGAATGATGTCCTTCCACCAAATATCGTTAACACATGGAGAAATATCTATTTTTGAACCTACTAGCTCTATAAGGAAGATGCATCATCATGTTAAAAGCAGAGACGCTCTCAATCCATGATTGCATCAATTACTTTCAAGCTTTTTAATGATGATATTAATAATTTATAATATATATTATATTTGATAGAGGGAGGTGATAAAGGGAAAAAATCATGTTCAAAATTGTTATGACAACATTATATGGAATACAGGGTTAAAATATAAACTCTTAAATTTGCTTTCATATTAATATCATAACAGGACAATATTATTGAATATACAAAGGATCTATTGCTAAACTTCTATGTATATTCAGAACAAATTTTCGCCAATCTTTTAATTGGCCCTTGTAGTTTTATAACAAAAGCAAAACAATCAATTCATCTAATTATTAGGAGATTATAATGAAAAAAAGACTTTTTCTTTCCTTAGTTTTAGTTGTGAGTGTTGTCTTCGGATACACTATGTATGCTTCTGCGTCCGTAATCTATGATGCTAGTATTAGCGCTAACTGTATTGCAGATGGTGTTGGAGGTTATTCTATTGATTATGAGATATCAGCAAAAACTTGGCCTTCAGCACAAGAATTAACTTATGAATTAACTATAACAGGACCATCAGGCAACATTTCGGAAAATGGTTCATTTATGTCAGACTCAGGACCCTTTAGTGGTTCAGTAGCAGTTACAGAATGCGGAACTTACTCAATCACTGGTTCAATTATTTGGTATGTACCATGGACTCCAGATCCAGTTGCTACTTGGGATATAAATCCTCCAATTTCTATAGTATGTGAGTGTGGTGTTTTTGATGGATGTCCCAGGACGCCTGGATATTGGAAGAATCATTTAGAAGCCTGGTCAGTTCAAGAATTAACTATTGGTGGTGAAATCAAGACTCAAGCTGAACTTCTTGAAATGCTAACACAACCAATAAGAGGAGACATGGATGTTATACTTATTAAACACCTAATTGCTGCAAAATTAAATGTAGGATCATCCTCCGCGCCTATTTGCGAAACTATAAATGCAGCAGATGATTATTTAAGCTCAGGAGGTGGTGATAGATCAATTGCAGAACCACTCAAGGATGCTCTTGATAGTTTTAACAATAGTGGTGATTGCGATTAAGATTATATTCAATTTCTTAATTTGTTGATAGATAAGGTTGAAGGGCTGGGCAAGGATAACTGAAAATCTATGATAACGGCAAAAACCATTGGTCTATATCTGTTTTGTTACAAAATGACACGGCTTTGCCCAGTCCCTCTCAAAGGGCTTATTTGCCCTTTTTCAAAACTGCTGTCTTATTTGGAAATATCTTTGGCCTGTCCACTAGCGTTAAACCAGCATTTCTTGCCTTTCTAATGATCTCTTCAAAAGCGAATTTTGACACATGAAATGGGGGTTCAACCATAAAGATCCGCCCATTAGGTTTTAGAATAGCCTCTATTTCACTAAATAATCCCTTAACATTGGGAACTTCATGAACCATATAAAATAGAAGGACAAAATCAACCTGCTCTAAAACGCCTATTCTATTCTCCTCGCACTTATGTAAGGATATCCGTTCCTCAAGTTCAGTTCCTTGAATCTTGTCTCTTAATTTCTGAAGCATCCCTTCCTGCAAATCAGCAGCAATAACCCTGCCGAATTTGCCGACCATTTGAGCCATATCAACAGAGAAAAAGCCCGGGCCGCAGCCGATATCCAGAAGGATCATCCCCTCGTCGATATAGGGGCCTAATATCTTCTGTGGATTTTGCACCCATCTTCGAATCCGGTTATCGAGACTGCCAGCTATTTCAACAGGACAGACACGGTTGGATCTATATCTCATTACTTTTTTCTCCTTCTATGAATAATATGATGTGGATCAGGAACAAAGCAAGGGGTAAATCAAGTTAACCGCATCCGATTGCTGTGAAGCGCCAGGCACAGAGAAACCATCTGATAGCTATCTGCAGCGCATTGCGAATAGCGCGAAGGGATCTTCATAAATGTGAATTTGACCCGCCATTGTTGTGAATGGAAGCAGAAGTAAATATTGCTATGGGCAGCAAAACCTTCCTACTTGTGCACATTTTGCCAGAGGGTTGCATTGGCATTCCCGAACCCCCCGCAAAGGGTAGCTATGCCATATTTTGCATCCTTACGGTCAGTTTTCATGATATTATTCAGTGTCACAATAACCCTTGCGCCTGATTCCCCTAAGGGGTGACCTAGCGCAAGGGCGCCGCCCCATATGTTTACGTTTTCAAAAGGCGCATTCTCAGCAATACCCAGCTCTCTGAGCACAGCTAAGGTTTGGCTTGCAAAGGCCTCATTTACCTCCCATACATTTATATCCTTAACTGTGAGTCCAGTTCTTTTGAGAAGTTTTCTTACAGCATATATTGGGCCAATACCCATTACAGTTGGATCATTGCCCGCCATAGCGCCGCCTGAATACTTTAAGTGATAATCCAATCCCAATTCATCAGCCTTGTCCCTGTTCATGAAGAGCAATGCGCAAGCGCCTGTTGTAAGGGGGGAAGATGTAGCAGCAGTAACAATGCCGTCCACTTTGAATGCAGGATTCATCCCTGCCATTTTTTCCATGGATATATCTTCTCTTATCCATTGATCTCTATCAACAATAAATCTTGTGCCATCAACCTCTTCGCCATCCATTGGAACGATCTCATTCCTAAACTTATTTGTCTTTGTGGCTTCTGCCGCCTTTTTATGACTCCAGAGTGCCATGGTTTCCATTTCTTTTCTCTCTATGTTATATTGTGATGCCACCTTCTCCGCTGTAGGCCCCATTGGCACCTCTGAAGAATCATACCTCTTAAACAATCTCTCGGGAATTTCCATTGCATTTCCCATAGGCACATGCAGCATATCCTCAACGCCGGAAACGATATATATATCACCCTCATTACACATAATAGCTCTGGCTGCATGTTCAGCTGCGGACATCCCAGATGGGCAATTCGAGCTAATGCCATTTGTGGCAACTGTTTCAGGAAATCCGCCTGCCAGCCATGCAAATCTGCTGATGTTGTTAGTTGCGCCGGATTGATTTGATGTCCCACAAAAAACCGCCTCAATATCCTCAGGATTCACCTTTGGATTCCTTTCAAAGAGGGCTTCATAAACCTTAGTTAGAATTACATCTGGTTTAATATTTCTGAACCATCCCTTTTCTGCATGAGCACGGCAATTGGGGGATCTAACTCCATCAATAATAACGCATTCTTTCATACTTATTCCTCCCCTGTTTCCCATTAATTTTAAATATTTAAAATAATAAACATTAAAAATAACCACTCCTTTATATTCTTTCATAAACACTATTAGATAAAAAATGTACAAAGGGGATGAGTTGGGTGTGTCAAAACTGTAGCGCAGGGGGATGCCGTAATTTAAAGCAATTATTAAAAGGGTTTTGTAAACATGTAAAATCCCGCTTTCGCAGAGCTTGCCCCTGTGAATACAGGGGAATGACATTTTAACCAACCTCAACTCATTCTACCTGTTTTTCAGGAAATAAAATGAACAATAATTAACAATAGCTCAATTTTTACTTCCATAAGGAATAATAGAATTTAAATCGATTCCTTGCTTTATCAGCGCTTTATTCTTGATACTAAGCATTAGAGCCAAGCGCATTGCATGCAATCATGCTCACTAAGGTTGCTGGTGAAGATCGTCATCCTACTCTTGTTTGATAAAACCCTGATATGATTGTTATTTTTAGCCTTAATAATATAATCAATTATAGGATGTGTGCTGATTTATCTTGGCTGATTGCATTCCCTTACATTACAGGGTGTGCACAAACAGCCAAAAAGAAATGGCAAGAAAAATCAAGCAAAAAGTTGTTTCTTAATGGGATATTTATGGGGGCGCAAATTTATTATTAGGGCACTTTTCTCAAGCAGGAAAAAAAATTTTGGACAGGATAACAGGGATTGTTCTTTAATGTCCTGTAATACGAAATTTTACCCTGTATTTATCAACTTTTATAACTATATTGGCAATAATCTTTAAAAAATTAGATTAACTGGATTTATATCCCTTTAAATCCTGTCATCCTGTCTGATTTTTCTGCCCTAAAAATTAGAGTAGGCCCCTTTACATTTAGATCCGTAATCATATATTTTACTTGATTTATTCATTGTATATGAGTATATTTATACGATAAATTACAAAGTGAGGTTATATGGATATACAAAATATAAGCGGAGTGGACGTTATTCCAAAGGAATTCACAGTAAATCCAGAGATCTCTAACAAATCTGTCAATATTGAAGAGACAAGCGAAGAGAGAGCAGAGCCCCCTAGGGAAACCAAGGGGAATAATATTGACGCTTATGCCTAGGCTAAAATTGACGCATCCTGCTTATTCTATTAAAGCGATTTGTCAATTTATCTGATTTTAGGCATAGTTTTACCCAAGGCCTTAATGAATTCCTCTGAAGTTACTGGCATTATCCTCCAGGCGCAATAATAAAATGCTATTGATAACAGCGCAATATCTTCAATACATTTGCCTCTGCAAATTATACTTTATGCAATATTAAGGGCGTCTTCTTGTTATGAATGGGATATAGGATGCTGATAATCGCATCCCAATGGATTGAGCCTGTCAAAGCGCTGGCACGTCTATTCCAATCAGTGTAACCCCTTAATAAGCGGGTAGCAAGGTCTTTCCACACTGTCGCTCTTTCATTATGAGCTTCCTCCATTCGCAGAGCCAGCGCCTGCGCATATAGGTGATTGACATCTGTCAAAGTCGTTAATAGTTCACTTCTCCTCCCCAGCTCAAAGGCATGTGCCCGGAGTCGGCTATAGAATATCCAGAGATTCATGATTTATTGTAGTATAGCCTATTCTATGGGCAATGGATATTATAAATAATATATAAGGAGGTAATATTATGAGCAATGTAGAGGATTATAAACAGAAGATCGAGGAGATTCAGGCTATTGGCGATGATGAAATCAGGTCTCCCAGCAACATTCCAGTAGATATTTTTCTCCAGGAGGCTGAAAATCTTTATCACTGGTGCCAGGAGGACAAAGAAGAATTAACGGCAAATGGTCTTGATTGGGAACTCGTTCTGGATGTCCCTGCGCGGTGCGGGGCTCTTCGCGAGGCTCAGTCCAAGTGGATTACATCAAGGTTCAGCCAGGAGGAGGCCCAAAAGCGGTGGGCTGAGGATTCCCCGCAGGCCTATGACATGAGGAATGAATTCCTCCATAGCTTCCGCTTTGCCTATAGAAGGCTGCCCGATCTTTTGGGAAGGGTAAATGCCATTGCCCATGGCTATGGACACGCGGATATGATTCAGGACTTGAACGATCTGAGTGTGCTGGGCAAGGATAATCCTGAGCCCTTAGAGAGAATAAACTTTGATATGACTCTTCTGGACAAGGCCGCTGATATGGCTGACAGGATGTCAGACCTGCTGGGGGTCACTACTGTTGAGCGCGCTGATAGCAGCGAGTCTATTAAGATCAGGAACAAGGCCTATACCCATCTCAGGTACGCTATTGACGAGATCCGTGCTTTCGGCCTCTATGTCTTCTGGCGCGATGAGGCCAGGTACAAGGGGTATACAAGCGAGTATAACAGGAAAAGAAGATCTAAAAGGGATAAGGAAGAGGATACACTCGGTTTCTCAGCGTGATAATTGATGTTCCGAAGGGGATGTCGGACGGTACGAAGAGGCTGTCGGGCAGTACGAAGGGGCTGTCGGACGGTACGGAGGGAGTCATCGGACGGTACGAAGGGGCTGTCGCGCGGTACGAAGGGAGTCGCCGGACGGTACGGAGGGGATGTCGGGCGGTACGGAGGGAGTCATCGGACGGTACGGAGGGGCTGTCGGACGGTACGGAGGGGCTTGTCTGACGGTACGAAGGGAGTCATCGGACGGTACGGAGGGGATGTCGGGCGGTACGGAGGGAGTCATCGGACGGTACGGAGGGGATGTCGGGCTGTACGGAGGGAGTCATCGGACGGTACGGAGGGGATGTCGGGCGGTACGGAGGGAGTCATCGGACGGTACGGAGGGGATGTCGGGCGGTACGAGGGGGTCACCGGACGGTACGGAGGGGCTGTCGGGCTGTACGAAGGGGTCACCGTTAAAATTTTTCTTACATTCGACGCCGACGACAACCCCATCAATGGGATTACGCTTACTGATCAGCTTCACAACTCAGCCGCATCTATGCCACTATGATTATCTTAAAGAAATACTCCGGTTGATGAAAGGCCGGATGTTCAACAAGAGGAGTGAGCAGATTACTGAGGGAGATTTTCAACAGTGACGTCTATTTGATGAGATAGAGACGGATCATAAGGATGGATTAAATCTACCTGCAGGGAAACATATAGACGGCACAGCGTTATACACCTCTTGAGAAAATCAACCATTTTGGTTTTGTAGAATTATTAGCAGAGATAAAGGGATAGGATGTTCACTCCTCTTCATCCCATAAATCGAGCGATTGCCATAAATGCAGACATCGCCACAAAGATGATACCCACAAACCACATCAATAGTCCGATTCGCTTATCCATTGCATCAAAACGCTTGTCCATCGACTCGAAACGCTTGTCCATCTCCCGTTGCAGCGATTCAAATCGCTTATCCATCTCTCTCTGCATGGAAGCCATCTGCTGAGTCAGAAGCTCAATGCTGTGCAGAATGTTTTTGCTATCGCGCTCCTGCCTTTCAACAAGGGCTAGCACAAATCGCCTTGCTATTTTTGGGTCCTTCTTCTCAATGGTCTCGAGAAGAGAATCCTCTAATTCCTGTATGTAGTCTTCGCGGATCATATCATCAATTTAGTGTAGCATCCAGATGATGTCAAATAAAAAAGGATTGCCGAGTTTATCGGAATTTTGTTCGGATTATAAACAAGTATGGGATTTTTTTACCTAATAGAGTCGATAGTAGTATCCATAGGATAATTAAGCATTGAAGCCAAATGTCAGGGTTGTTAATCAATTCTGATCACGACCCATTATCACAATTTTATTCAAAACAACAGCAGCAACAAATGATACCCCAAAGCCAATGACAACATACCACAACCAGAAAACATTGGTTGAAATGGCGATGATAAGATTTATCGCTATGCTCAGCGCAACTCCAGCGATGGCAGACCCATCATGAAAATCCTTAAAAAACCTTCCCATTATAAATATTCCCATCATTCCGCCATAAGTGACAGAGGCGATGGACAAACCGACCTCAACAAGAGGGTTTTTGCTATCCTGAAGAAGTATGGATATGCCAATAATTGTCATTGCCCAGACAAGAGATATAATCCTGGAGACGCCAACCTTCCTTGAATCAGACATATCCTTCTTGTCAATCCCTAGGATATCAACTGTTGTTGAGGAGGATAGCGAATTTATTGAAGAGCTGAGAGTTGACATAGCGGCCGCAAATATGCCAGCAAGCATAACTCCCCTCAATCCGTCAGGCAGATAATTGACTATAAAATACGTCATTATCTCATCGCTGCGGTCAAAGGTCATATTGTTCAGAAGCGCCTTGATAAAGAGACCGAATAGCAAAAACATAAAAAATTGCATAATTATGATTATTCCGCTGAAGATCATAGCCTTTTTTGCGGAAGCCTCATCCCTGCAGGATAAGACCCTCTGAACAATTAGATGATCAGTGCCATGCGAGGCAAAGGAGAGAAACGCGCCGCCAATAATGCCAGAAAAAATATTGTAGGAACTGAATAATCCAGCAAAGCCATTTTCCAGTCCGGAATAGACTATTTTTAATGAGCTGTCCGGGATTATTTTAAATATGGACAGGATAGGCATGGACAGATGATTCGAGATTATATGTATGCCTATGAGTGCGCACAATAGGTAGAGAAAGAGCTGAACAGAATCAACCATAATTACTGATCTGAGTCCGCCATAGAGTGTATAGATAAATGTTGCTCCTCCCAATACAAGTATTGACATCCAGTAGTCCCATCCAGTGATAGCGGCAAGAGGTATGGCAGTGGCGAAGAGCCTTACGCTGTCCGCAAGAAGCCTTGTTATGTGAAAAATTATAGCCACCACGCGTCTTGAAGAGACGCTGAATCTGCTCTGTAGAAATTCATAAACTGTCTCAAAGCCTCCGTCATAATATTTCGGGATAAGGATTGCTGCCACCAGGACTCTTCCCGCCAGATAACCGAAAGCTACCTGAATAAATCCCATGCCCTTCACATAGGCAAGTCCCGGAATCGATAAAAAGGTGAGCGTGCTGGTCTCTGTCGCAACAATTGAAAAGCAGACAACGATCCATGGCATTGATCTGTTGCCTAAAAAGTAATCCCCCACATCCCTTGATCCAGAATACATGATGCCAATTATATTTATTATCAATATATATATTAGAATAATCACTATATCAATATTCATATAAATGGTACTCCCTCTTTATTGCTGAAAAATCATCCTCATCCCCCCTCCACGAGCCTATTATTTCGCTCATCTCTGATCCATTTAATATCATCTCCCTGATGGATGAAGAGCCGCAAAGAAGATCAAAAGCCGGATGTGTGCTGTTAAACTCATATATATCCTTTAGGAAAACCACCCGGTCTTTGTAAAGGTCATGTAACGACTTCACTATTGCTATTCCTGTGGCAAAGGGCTTAAGCCTTCCAACATCGGTTATATGAATAAATACTCCGCCTACCTCTTCATCAGCATACTTGTTAAAGCAGGGTTTGAAAAATACCTGACGAAAATATACCCCCCCAATTCCCAATGAATTCAGATATTCAGCAAATTCACAGGGCTCAATGAAGGAGGCGCCAATTAGCTTGAAGGGAGCGGCGGTTCCTCTGCCCTCAGATATGTTTAATCCCTCTATGAGGCAGAGACCCGGATATATATATGCTGTATCCTCAGTGGGCATATTGGGTGATGGAGGAATCCAGGGCAGTCCTGTTTCAGAGAAGAGCATCCCTCTCCTCCATCCATGCATCTTCACAACGCTAAGGTTGATGTCTATCCTTTCAGCATCCCTGTAATACAGGGCTAGCTCCGCTGGGGTCATCCCATGACGCACAGTAACAGGAATTATCCCAACAAAGGAGCTGAAGTCCCCATTGAGCAGAGGCCCTTCCACCTTGTTGCCTCCAATGGGATTGGGCCTGTCGAGGATCAACATTTCAATGTCCCTTTTCTCAATCGATTTCATAACAAGGGCCATTGTGTTGACATAGGTGTAGTAACGAGCGCCCACATCCTGTATATCAAAGATCACAAGGTCAATATCCTGAAAAAGATTCTGATTCGGTATCAAAGAATCATAGGATTCGCCGTAGAGGCTTATAATATCACAGTCGATATCCGGCTGGCTTTTGACTGCGACCTGATCCTGTTCTGTGGCAAAGAGTCCATGCTCAGGGGTAAAGATCCTCCTGATGGCCGCTCCCCTCTTTCTAAGCTCATTCCAGCTATATTGAAAATCGCGGGTTACGGAGGTCTGGTTTACGATCAGTGCAATCCTTCTATTTCTGTAATTGTCAACTTCCTCAATAAATCTATCAAGCCCGGTCAATATCATATCTGATGTCCTATGTATAACCTATTGTGCAATTATCCTGTCATCTATAACAATTGAATTGCTAATAACAGCATGAGCTGAAACAACAGTGTTCGGCAATATCACTGATCTCTCAATAAGGGAGCCCTCCCCGATCACGGAATTCATTCCGATAACAGAATCCCTGACAACAGCGGTGTCGCTTGTCCTTGAACTCGGTGATATGATCTCAGGAACAGGACTCAGAACTCCGGACATCCTCTTCCCCAGGGCAAGGATGTCATTCATCAGACATATGTTTGACTCCCAATAGGAATTCATTCCCCCAATATCCTTCCATATTCCCTTATGCTCAAAATAACAGATCGAATGATTTCGGATAAGATCAATATAGCCTGTATAAACAATACTTGAAAAATCATTTCTTAGATATTTGAGGATAACAGGAGAGAGGACCGCGACTCCGGTATAGACAAGGTCAGAGGTGATGCCTGTTCTCAGATAGTCTTTAAAATCTACAACATGGTTCCCACTGACGCCGATCACTCCAATATCACCAGCCCTTTCGTTTCTGTGAAGCATAATTGTAGCTGGAGATAAATGTCCTGTATGAAATTGAATGAGACTTTTAATATCTATATCTGTTATTACATCACTGTTTATTATAATAAACTCACTATCACCAATCCTATCCTCGCATCTCTTCAATCCGCCTCCAGTACCAAGTATATTCTCTTCAATGGAGAAGCTGATATCCATGCCAAAGAATTCATTCTCTTCAAAGAAGTGAATAATCCCCTCGCTTTTATAGTGAAGATTGCATATTATCTCCCTTATCCCTGCCTCCTTGAGTAAAAAAACAGAATAACATATCGATGGAAGATTGAGAACCGGAATCAAGGGTTTAGGGATATTCTCTGTAATAGGCCTTAACCTCACTCCAAAGCCAGCGGCAAAAATAAATCCCTTCACAAGTCGATCCCAATATTGTTTTTAATAATTTCAACCGCGTCGTTCAATTCCTTCCTCGTTTCATTATACTTCCATAGATATTTAAGAGTGGGTGCAATATATTTTTCATATCTCTTATTATGCAGCGATGCAACCTGATAAGCAAAGCTTCCTATTGCCTTAACATTTCTCTGGAATGCTAAAATGTCAAAATAGTATTCATACTCATCGGGCGTCATCATGTTATACCCCCTTTTATTCAAGCTTGTATAATGATGTCTTTTCAGCGTTTCAACAAGGCCATTGTCAAGAACAAGATACGAGTCCCTTAATAGGGACACAACATCATACTGGGGAAGTCCCATCCTTGCATCCTGAAAATCAATAACAAAGGGTTTGGACTGATGGATAATAATGTTGCGGCTGTGGAAATCCCTATGATTCAGCACAAACCAACCGGGAATATAGAGGATTTCAGATATTTTAAAAAACTCGCTATTCAGTTTCTCCAGCTCACCCTTGCTAATATCTGCTTGAAAATAGTGTATCAGCGCATGTTTAATGAAAAAGTTGAATTCAAACATCAGCTTATCAATATCAAAGCTAAGATTAAAAGGAACACACCTGTCATCCCCCTCTGTTAGCTGTATTTCTACTATGATATCTATCAGCTTTTGATAGATTCTGTGAATTTCACAATCACTCAAATCAGAATAAATTGCTTCAAGAATGCCCTCCCCTAAATCCTCAATCAGCAAAAGTCCGTTTATATTATCAAGGGAATAAACCTCAGGGACCGGAATATCTCTCCTCCTAAAAATATCATGAATGGCAATATAGGGGTATTCCCCTAAGGGTATATTTTTAAGGCTGCTGTCAATACACAATATGCAGGTTTTGTTGGGGGAAATAATCCTGAAATATTCGCGGGTGGACGCGTCGCCATCTAACTTTTCAATATAATAATTATCTCCAATAAAGTTTTGAATGAATCTATCTGAATTACTGATTATCATGATTTTCGAGATAATCCTTGGTTCATGTGCATAGCGTACAACATATGGAGTATCATCACCTGTCACATGCGGCAAAGGCAAGCGGATACATTGTATGAGTGGATCATTATGTTAAAGTTAGTTGTTCTATCAATAACCTGTGTTGAGGAAAGAGTTTTATTAGTCCGGTTCTGCTTCCCATCTCAAAGTCATTGAAATCAAAACCCGGAGAAACAGTGCATCCAACCAATGAGAAGGATGGGGGATGATTTAACGAGGCCCCCATCCAGTCGCCCGCCCTCACCGTTGCCTGGAACACTTCATTGTTCTCAAAATCGTTACCGAGTTTTATGCATGAGTATATTCCATTCTCGTCTATTGTGTGAATTGTTATTGAGGAGCCGGTATAGTAATGCCATAATTCATCTGATTTAAGTCGATGAAACGCTGAAAATTCATTATCTGATAATAGGAAGTAGATTGCGGTTGATAAAGATCGCTCACCAAGAAATCTCTCCGGTAGAGCCCTCTTATCTATTAATTCATCTGATCTGTAGGTCTCCCTGTAATAGCCCCCTTCAGGATGTTTCCTGAGGTTAAGCTTCTCTATCCAATATGCGGCATCTTTCATAAATATTCATTAAAACTTGGTTCTCATCTATTCATTTTTGTAATAATCCTCATCCTCCTCGATTACCTCTTCATCAAGGGTTTCCTCCTCAATGGCTTCCTCTTCCCTCTTTTCAACTATTTTCTTCTCATCCTGCTCAGTAGATTTTCCCAAAATAGGCACCTTCAAAAGCATGTCCGGCCATATTAGGTCCGGATCATATATCTTATCCCTGTTTGCCCTGTATATCTTCCTCCATAACCAGGGATTATTATAGAATCTCTCGGCAATTCTCCAGAGGCAATCCCTTCTCCTTGGTATATATCTAACCTTATATATATGATATTCCTTCTCTTTTAGGATGGTATCTTCTTCGGAAACAGTCTCTTCCTCCCCTTTGGTTGTCACCTCCTCAACTACGACCTTCTTTGTATTTAATACAATATATGCAAATCTCTTAGATTCATCAGCAGCACTTATTGATTCTATGTATTTGTTTTCAGAGAAGAGGTTTTTTGATAGGGCTAGGGCCTCCTTGGCTCCCCCTAATTCATCCTGGGCGATTGATGCGCCTTCAGAATTACTCGCCTCATTTAACAGGTTTTCAGCGCTGGATATATTCTCACCGGATATTCCCTTCAAGGCGAGTAAAAAGGCCTCATCAGCATTCATCCTTGCTGTCTCTATTGCAGAAAATCCCTCCTTTAGCTTCAGGGATTGGAGTGAATTCTCTGCGATTTCAATGTTTTCATTGGCAAGTTTGGTATTCTCCGGTGCATATTTTTCCGCATCATATTTCTCTGAATCCTCCAGTATTAAACGAACCTCAGCAATGGAATCATTTAAGAGATCCTTTTTCCCCAGAGCAATATCCCTTGAAATTTCTGCCAGTTCAATGGCTTCCTTTGCCTTTTCATAGGACTCATAAAAGGTCCTTTGTTCATACAACTCCTTTGCCTTAATCAGGGCATTCGCAGCATTTTCGTATTCTTCACTTGATAGCTCCTCAGCATAGGCCTCCTCAGCCTCAGAAATCTTTTCCTCAGCTGAATCAATTGTATCCTTTGCTAAAAGTGGAATCGATTTATTGTAAGCCTCAAGGGCTTTTCTGTGGGAATGAATTGCTGAACTCTTAGCCTTATCGAGCTGGTCTGACTTAATATGATTGTGACATTCCAATAATTCCTTCTTGGCCTCACTTATCTCGTCCTGGGCATACTTCTCAGCCTTAACAGAGAGGGCCCTGGTTATTTCCAACCTGGCTAGAGACATCTCCTTTATGGGAACCTTCTCGCTACAACTCGAAATAATCGAAATTAAGAATATAAACAAAATAACATTGATATTTCTTCGATCTCTACTCATAATAACATCCTCATCTTTTTATATTTATTGAGCAATAATTCCATCTATTTAAAGGAGTTAATTGCCTCCTCCTCTGAATCATAAATCTCAAAGAATGATGTTAGCTTTGTTAGTTCAAAAACCTTCCGTACTGAGGCATAAACATTAATTATCTTTAAACCACCCTGATATTTCTTAAGATTGGATAAGCTCGATATTAGAGCCCCTATTCCTGATGAATCTATATATGATACCTTGGCCAGATCAATAATAACATTATACTTCTGTTCTTGAATCAGCTTATTGATAATATCTTTAATTTCTGGAGCATTGTATAGATCGATCTCTCCGAATATATTTAATATAACTATATCCCCCTTTGTAGTTTTGGTAATGTCCATTCTACTCTACTCCTTGCTGATATTGTTAAAAAAGGTTCAAAAATAGATTATCCTTATAGTGTATGGCTAATCGTCTGGAACTGTCAAGATAAAATAACCCATCCATGGACTATTTTGGCTTTGGTTGTAGTTTCAATAAATTAGATCCATATTATTTATTGAAACTTGATTCATTAAAAGAATGCATCCATGATAGTGTAAATGTGATCTTATCATTCTCCTACAATGGGATGTTGCTACAAAAATTCTATTCTAACACAAGCTCTTCCAATGCTTTCTGATCTATCGGCATATGGAAATAACTGAATTTATTTATTAAGTAGCGAAGAAATAAATATGAAAGATTTATCATATTACAGATTATAACGAATTTACTTAACTCCTTTTTTTTTTTTAGTCAAGCAAAAAAGATAATTAGAATTATCAGGATTTATATAAATATTATAAAGAAAAATAGGATAGGGCTTAAGGGAAAAAATTCCCAGTGGATCAGGGATCTCTCAATTTCTCATAAACAATTCCCTGAAAACACACTGATTCCCTGCCCTGTCACTAACTTCTACAAAAATATGATGCAGACCTATTGAGATTGCTTCTCTTGGTAGGTTCATCTCAATCCATTTTCTAGCTGTATCATATTTTGAGGGGAAGGATTCCCCGTCAATTAAGCAAGTAATAGAATCCCTATCAATTCTGGAGAGATTATCTGAAGCGTATAGCCTTATTCGACTGTATATGCTCCTATCCTCGCAGAACTCATGGGTTGGAGGCATCACCATCCTTGGGGGTATTCTATCCCTTATAAGAATGAAGTATCCATTGGTTAATGATAGGGTTTTGAATACACCTCTCTCAGAATTATACACTGTGTCCAATGGTTTAGGCCTTCTACTTTCAAAGAACCTATAAATAAGGATATTTTGAACTTCCCTATCTGATATACCTTTGGGTTTCTGTATTTGAATTGTAATAGGCCGTTTATAGACAATATCAAAGGGATAGATTGAAAATATTTTGAGTATGTCCTCCCTATTGACTGCTGATATTTTTTTTATCTTATTAAGCAATCCCCTTTTTTCTGAAATTTCTACTTTTAATAGCCTTTTGCCTTTAATTGAACCGGAAGGCATTATAACCTCCATCTCTCCTGTCATATTCCTTATATGGCATATTCTCTTTTCATCAATAACATAAAAATCTGATGCTATTTTTTCACCTATTCTTTTTTGCAAAAGCTTAAACTTCATAATAGCGGCATTTCCCGCAAAATCTAGAACCTCTATTCTAATATCCCTTTCGCCATTCTTAGGCTCAATATAACCACTGCCATCTCCATTTATAAAACTGGAATTGCGTTTATCCCTCTGACATAAAGAATATGTGTATGATACCCCTCCATCGCCAATGGCGGATTTAGAAATATCATATATAAGATGTCCATTTTTATAATCACTTATCTGGATTGCATTAAAAGCTGTCTCAAATATCCTTGCCTTATCCGAGAAAAGTTTTATCTTGTAGATGGCAACCCTATTACGAGCTCCAACCCTGTCATAGCATGATAGTTTGAAAAATATTCTGTCATTGCTTGAGACCTCTATCTCTCCATTTTGCGGAAGATATTTGCCCCATCTCTTTTTAATCCTAAACCTCTCCTCTTTTATGGTGGTGTCATTCTTCTCAATACAAACAAACAGGTTTTCTATAATTGGCGGTTCCTTATCCTTTATGTGAATAAGGGCAAGGGGGTTTAGCAATCTATCATCCTTTCTGATTTCAAAATGAAGATGAGGAGGCCCGGATCCTGACTCGCCGGCATAGGCAATCATCTCTTCAGAATTGTAGGGTAGATGGCTTTTATATAATCTAAAGTCAAGGAAATCTCTATTGTAAAGTACACTTAGTGTTTTCGCCAATGAATCCAGATGATGCTTGCCCTCCTCAAAGGAGTCCAGATGACCATATACTGACTTAAGACCATTGCCATGATCTATGAAAAGGGCATTCCCATATCCATACTCCTTGGATACTATTCTGTATAATTTTCCTGATAAGGCAGCAAAGACGGGATAACCCACACGCCCTCTTGTCTTGATATCTATTCCCTGATGAAGAGAATACCCCCTAATTTCGCCAAGGGTTGCTGACAAACTTTTGGGAAGATTAAGAGGCCAGTGAATAATATTCTTAGCCTCAGCATATGCTGATAACAGCACAAGCAAAGGTAATAGCAAAGAGGGAAGCCATTTGATACGAGGTAACCTCATATTTATAAATATTCTTAAATGTGAATTCAGCTTAGGAAGGCGCTTGTTGTTAAAATAATACATGTTTTATGAGAAACAAGTCAATAAATTATTAAGGATGTGATTAAATAAAATGGAACCTTTAGGCTATATTTGGGGTCAAATGTACAAATTCAGAAAAAGGAGGATATTCATGAAAAAGAGATTGTTATTCTCATCGATTGTTGTGTTATTTATACTGTCAAATAGTAATGATCTTTTTGCTAAAAGGGGAGGCGGTAAAGGACATGGAAGGCCTGGACATTATGATTGCAGGGATGGAGGATTCCATAAGGGTGTGTTCTTCGGAAACCCGGAGATGATGAAAGAGAGGTTTGGGCTTTCCGATGATCAGGTAAACAAAATAAGTGAAATTAATCTTGAATACAAGAAAAAACTATTAAAGATTAAAGAGAAGATCGCTCCCAAAAGGATCAATCTACAGAGCATGCTTTTGGAGGATAATGTTAATTTAAAAAAAGTTCGTTCCTTGCTAAAGGAGATATCGGAGTTAAAGATTGAAATAAGAATGCTACGGATTAAGCAGAGATTGGATATTGAAAAATTACTTACTCCTTCACAGAAAAATAGGCTTAGAGGCTCTAGAATGGGAATGGGTAAGGGTGGAATGCATTTCCATCAACCACCCTGTGCGCTCGGGGAGAGGGGACAGTAATCAAGGTTTACATCTAATTAACGATATTTTTAATTATTGATTCTTCATGTGCAGTCTCTATCCCCCCTCTGGGTGGGATAGATCTTTGGGATTTCGACTTTATTATGTTAGCTGAGAGATAGATGATGGAAGACAGGGAATTTGCTGAAATTGTAAAAAATACCAAGGGTGTTGTGCTTTCAGCGATTGAGAGGCATCTTGCAGTAAGATTTTACCACTCCATTGACGATGTTGTTCAGGAGGTATATATCAGAGCATACAGGGGTTTGAGGAGGAATAGCTTCAGGGGTGACTCTTCCTTGGAGACTTGGCTATACAGGATTGCAAAGAATGAATCTCTTCGTATGACCGGCAGGCTTAAGAGAGAGGAGGAAAAATTCAAGAAGGCGGCAATTAGACAGATGGGAATTACAAAGGACTACGCTAGTGAAAGCGGAGAACTGACGGCAATGGAGATTGATTTGAAAAAGATGATCAAAAGGCTGCCAGAAAAATACAAATCAGTATTGGAACTGGTGGCTCTTGGCTTTTCTGAAAAGCAAATATCAGAGAAGCTTGCAATTAAGATAGGAACTGTAAAATCGAGAGCTTATAGAGGAAGGGAACTCATCCAGAGAGTGGCAAATGGAGGTGTGAAACGATGAGTGATAATGGAATTCAAAATACGATACACTTAAATATCAAGGAAAGGATGAAGAGCGATGAATGGAACTACGAGATCGCAAAAGGTGTATTATATAGAAGGGAGAGAATAAAGAAGAGGAGGATATTTACTACCTCAATCGCTTCATTCTCTTTCGCAATACTGATTATTGTTACTCTATCCCTTTACACAGGCGGGAAGCCTGGGATGAACGACTTTGATGGATTTATCAGCAGACAGCTTGATGGGACCTATAGTGAAGTTTTCGGAGAAGACAGTCTCCTGGGCTTTTCGAAGCAGGCTTCCAATGAGTCAATTAGTTATGACAGTATTGACATGTTGATTGACAACGCTCTATCCTTGCGCTAATGATCAGAATAGTCTCATGATCTAATTAGTTTTTAAATAGATCAAAATTGCATTAGACAATATGAACGTAACCCGTTCAATCTATCTGACAGCGCGAACTTGGTTATAGATTGATGTTCTTATAAATTATCATAATCTATCAAGAGAAAAATCCTGTGATAATTCTATATCTTCTCATCTATATCCTCTTTTCATGCGGATATCCGGAGAGATACGTAGAAGGGATAAAAGAGGAAAAACAATACAGCGGGATTGAGATATTCCTTCCCTCCAGAATCCTATATGTCAGCGATCGAGCAACTGCATCGCTGTTGATATTGCTTCCCTCTGGAGAAAAAATTATATCATATAATGCGGATGTATCCTGGAGCAGCAGCAATAGTGAAATTATTTCTATTAGCGATTCAGGAATTATTACAGCCCTGAGCAGGGGTTCTGTTGATATTAATGCTGCTATGGATGATTATGATACCTCTGAGGAGATCATAGTTGAGGAATTTTCAAAGATATTACTTAGCGAGGTATTCTATGATCCCCCTTCACCTGAGAGCGAAAGGGAGTTTATTGAGATATATAATGGGCATAACTATGCTTGCGATATCTCAGGATTTGTAATAATTGATGGGAAAGAGGATAGCACACCCTTTACTTTTCCTCTGGATAGCTTGATCCCCTCCAACAGTTTTATAGTTATTGCTAAATCCTATGATGGCTTTTACAATTACTTTGAATTATATCCCGATTATTCAGGCTTCACTTTTCCTCTAAATAACGATGGTGAGACTATTTATCTATTGAGACCGGACAATCATATCAATGACGCTATGTGTTTTGAGGGTGGGGTTGGAGATATATGCTATATGGATGATTGGTGTATATATAATGAAGAACCTTCAGCAAGCGAGGGGAATTCAGTACAGCGAATAAATTTCAATATTAACAGCACCTGTACAGACTGGGAGAGCGGAGAGCCCACCCCAGGCTCCAATTAAATATTTTTCCCGAGAATGCCGTAAATAATATTGACATAATACACCATTTAGTTTTATTGTCTCTTTATCAATTTAGGGATTAAAATAGAAATGACTACATTGAATAATAACATCACTCTACGACTATCTTTATTGCTAGGGGGCACAGAAACCGTGAAGAGGGTTTCGTGATGTTATTTTAATATAAGGCAAATTCAAGGCCGTCACGGATACCTCTGTGACGGCCTTTTTCGTTTATGAAGATTCTTAAATGATTGGAGGTGCATGGGAATGGTTTTCCCAAGAATGCTATAACATAGTTTATATCAAAATTGGATTAAAAGTTATCAAAGGTGTATATGGAGACCTAAATTAAACTCCATAAACCTGAGTTTTTCCAGAAATTAGGCTTTAGACCGGGAGGTATTAAGCATTTACATCATAGGATGGAGAGAAGGATGAAGGATAATAAGATAATAATTTTTGACACAACATTAAGGGATGGAGAGCAATCTCCAGGTTTTAGTATGAACATAGATGAGAAGCTTCACTTCACCAATCAGCTTATTAAGCTTGGTGTTGACATCATTGAAGCTGGCTTCCCAATATCCTCTAAGGGTGATTTTGATGCAGTTCAAAGGATTGCACGTATGGCAAAGGGAATTCAGGTGGCAGGTCTTGCGAGAGCGAATTTTCAGGATATTGATGTAGCCTGGGATGCAGTAAGTGAAGCTGAGTCTCCGATGATTCATACCTTTATATCCAGTTCGGATATACACATAACACATCAATTCAAGAAGGATCGAAATCGCGTTTTGAAAGAGGCAGTGTCAGCGGTTGAAAGGGCCAAATCCTATACACATAATGTTGAGTTCTCGCCAATGGATGCATCCAGAAGCGATAGGGATTATCTTGTAGAGATGGTACAGGAGGTTATTGACGCAGGAGCAATTGTAGTCAATATCCCTGATACGGTGGGATATGCTATCCCGTCTGAATTTTACGATCTCATCAGGTATCTCTTTGATCATGTTAATAATATAGACAAGGCTATTATCTCTGTTCATTGTCACAATGACCTTGGTTTGGCTGTTTCGAACTCAATTGCGGCCATCCAGGCAGGAGCCAGACAGGTGGAGTGTACGATTAATGGAATTGGAGAGAGGGCCGGAAACACATCGCTTGAGGAATTAGTGATGGCTATCAAGACAAGAAATGATGTATTGAATTTCTATACAAATATTGACACTAAACAGATAATGTCCACTAGTAAGCTTTTATCGCATATTACCGGTGTCTTTGTGCAACCTAATAAAGCAATAGTGGGCGCAAATGCCTTTGCTCATGAATCAGGTATCCATCAGGATGGTGTGCTAAAAATGGCGGTGACATATGAAATTATGAGGCCTGAGGATGTTGGATTATCAAAATCTACCCTCGTATTGGGCAAGCACTCTGGAAGGCATGCGGTGATTGATAGATTGAATAGCCTGGGCTACAATTTAAACGAAGAGGAGATCACCATTTTTTTTAAATACTTTAAAGATCTGGCTGACAAAAAGAAAGAAATTTATGACGATGATCTGGAGGTCCTTGTTGGAGAGATCTTATACAAGGAGAAGGGACGCTATGAGGTCTATAATGTTCAAGTTTCCACAGGCATGTTCTCTCCTCCAATGACAATGGTCACGATTAAGGATAATCATAACAGAAGCGTTGAGAAGTATGATGTGGCTCATGGAAATGGAGGGGTGGATGCTGGGATAAACGCCGTAAAGAAGATTACAGGGACTCAGGCTAGAATTGAATCCTTTAATCTTGTGGCAATTACTGGCGGATCCGATGCCCTCTGTGAGGTATCGGTTACAGTGGTAGAAGAATTTGAAAAGAGGCAATTAAGGGTCTTCGGCAATAGCGTGAATATCGATATAACTGTTGCCGGAATTCTTTCCTTTGTTGATGCCCTTAACAAACTTGAGTATCTGAAAAAAAGAAATGGCGAGGATGAGATGATTGATGCGAGATTATGAGTTGCATTAGCCACCTCTAAGAAAGCCATAATTCCTGTCAACGCAAGGGGTTATGGCGCTTCCCCTGCCATTAATTGAGAAATTAATTGGATTACCTAATCTCCAAAAGTTTCCTGTTAGTTGAAGAAATAAATTACTTTTTTCTTGATTATTATTTGATCTATTCTATGTTATAGTAACCTTTTACATTCAAAAAGTAACTGTTAAAGTCGATTTTCAAGATATTAACACTGATTCAAGAGCGATTATATACTATCATATCCCATTTGTGTTGAATATAGTTTTATCATGATTATTTTCTATGATATTTTTATCAATGAAATACATTGAAAAAGTTCAATAGTTATAATTTAAAAAAATGTAAAGGGTGAATATCATTCAATTCATCAATTATAGTTGAGGTAGGCATATGACAGTTCAAAAGGAGTTTAACCAGAAAGATCAGGCATTGGAACAGGCATTAATCCAAATTGAGAAGCAGTTTGGGAAGGGTTCTATTATGAGATTGGGAGATGATTCAGCAAAGGTGAAGATAGCTGTAATCCCTACAGGAGCGATTGAACTGGATGTAGCTCTTGGGATAGGCGGAATCCCAAGGGGAAGAATAATCGAGATATTCGGGCCTGAATCATCGGGTAAAACAACCATGACACTTCATATTGCTGCTGAAGCGCAGAAAAAGGGGGGTATTGTAGCCTTTGTCGATGCTGAGCATGCTCTAGATCCCTACTATGCCTCTAAACTCGGAGTTAATACCGATAATCTCCTGGTCTCTCAACCCGATACAGGGGAGGAGGCTCTGGAGATATCCGAGGCGCTGGTTAGATCAGGCGCCTTGGATTTGATTGTGATTGATTCAGTAGCGGCTTTAGTGCCAAAAGCGGAGATTGATGGAGATATGGGCGACTCACACATGGGACTTCAGGCCAGACTAATGAGTCAGGCTTTAAGGAAGCTGACTGCAGTAATATCAAAATCTAAGACGAGCGTCATATTTATCAATCAGATTAGACATAAAATCGGGGTTATGTTTGGCTCGCCTGAGACAACGACAGGCGGCAATGCTTTAAAATTTTATTCTTCAGTTCGTTTAGACATACGAAGAATTGAGACCCTAAAATCAGGGGACGAGGCAATCGGGAACAGGGTTCGTGTAAAAGTTGTGAAGAATAAAGTAGCACCCCCATTTAAACAGGCAGAATTTGATATTATGTACAATTCCGGAATATCCATTGAGGGAGGGATATTGGACCTTGGCACAAAATATGAAATAATAAAGAAGACAGGAACCTGGTATTCCTATGACGATGAACGGATGGGTCAGGGAAGAGAGAATTCAAAAAAATACTTATTGGATCATCCTGACATCGCAGTGGAAATTGAAAGAAAGATAAAGGTCCACACCGGTCTCATAAGCGAAGAGAATAATGATGATTCAGAGGTTATATTAAAGTCGGAGAGTCGTGAAGGTAATGTCGGCACAGTAGAGGAATCCAAGGGAGTTGTCTAAATCCTTTATAGAAATGTCTAGCCTGACAATACACTAAATAGATCAATGGTTATTATGTGTGTGAAAAATGATATAAATATATCCATTGCTTATTAGTATAAGAATTGATAGTCAATTCATCTCATCTCATAACAGCACCAGCCAATGCCTTGTTAATCCTCTATCATTTGTTTTGACTTCAGTTGTTTTATGATTAGTCAATACACAAATCCTTGCCAGAGGGGGAGGGGCTTTTAGAGCTGATAAGTCAACAGGGTTTAATTGCGTTGACATTTGTACGTTATTTCATATAATATATTTGAGATTGGCATCATAATAAATATCACTTAACCTCGCGGAGTATATGTGCTTCGATCAGATTATTAAGTGTACTTGAGAAAGAGTGGATATGAGGGAAGCTAAAGCAATAATAGCTGTTTTTTTTATGATAACACTAATCCTATTTCCACTATATAAAATTGGTCATTCAAGCACAGTGATTGATGTCGATGTGCTGGATTCTATTCCCTCGTTAAATACTATTGATGTGGTAGACATTAGCACTCAGGCTCAGGAAGCGATCGACCTTAATGGTCCTATTATTGCTGATGCCTTTACTTTTGCAAATATACTGGGCTATCCGATTGGGAAGGCTTATATTGGTGGTATACCTCACTTCGAATTCGGAGCTTCAGTAGGCGCAGGATGCGTAAATATGAAATACTTTGATGATGACGATCCTGCAAGCGATAATGGCAGTTTGCCTGGCATTGCCCCGAATCTCTCTGTTCATGGCGGTATTGGGATTGCCTCTGGAATAGATGTTCTTGGGAAGGCCTTTTACATGAGTAAATCATTATGGTCTCCCCCTGGGGTGGAGCATGATATCGGAACTCTTACAGATTATATGATATACTCTTTTGGTGGCAAAATACGATTTAATATCATCAAGAAGAAGGCAATACTGCCCTTTATGTTTAGCTTTGGGGGAATTACAGTTAGTCTTGGTGGTGATTTCATCTATGGTGATATTAAGGGAGGCGGTGAATATGAGTATGAGATTTCTAATGTTGATGTGGAATTTTCGATACCACCCTTTGGCACTCAATCGACTTCAATAAATATGCAGTTTGATGGGAATTACACTGCCGCAATTAATTGGTCTATATTCTCAATTACAGCGCAGGCCATATCGTATATAGATCTACTCTATATCTTTAGCCTTTACTCCGGATTTGGAATATCTGGAAATATTGGTTCAATAAGTGTGGGTTTTGATGGAGATGGAGCATTGTTAACTGATAATTCACTCTTTCATAGTATTACTGGAGGGCTTGAGGTAGGTAATCTCACCTTCCAATCAGATAACAAATACAATCCAACCGCTATAATTCCTGCCTATATTATTGGTCTGGAGATAAATATCCTGATTGTAAAACTAAATATTGAAAGCATGGTAAACATGCGCAACAGAAGCGATATTAATGTTCAAGCAGGGGTGAGATTTCAGATATAATATATCCCACTTTAATTAGATATGTTTTGAAGGTTAAATTATAGACGCCTGATTATCGCGCAATAGAATGATATTAGAGAATGCAGTTTCAAGTACTCCAAAAAGATATTTCCAGCAAAGCCAGGGTGGGAAATCTCATAACAATGCATGGTAATGTTGAGACTCCTGTCTTTATGCCGGTTGCCACTAGGGGCGCCATCAGGGCCTTAACCCTAAAGGATATAGAAGAAATTGGCTTTGATATTATTCTTTCCAACACATACCATCTCTACATCCGACCTGGAATTAATATTATTAAGAAATCAGAGGGAGTACATAATTTTATAAATTACCATAAGCCTATACTTACTGATTCAGGGGGGTTCCAGGTATTTTCGCTTTCTGATCTGTGTAAAATTTATGAAAATGGCGTTGAGTTTAGGTCCCACCTTGACGGATCAAAACATTTCTTTTCTCCAGAAAGGGTGCTTGATGTTCAAAAGGTATTAGGATCGGATATCATGATGGTTCTCGATCAATGTATAGAATACCCTTCAACTATTGAAAGGGCAAGGGATGCGGTATATAAAACCATCAACTGGGCTATCGACTCAAATGACTATTGGCACAGGGAGTTTGATATTGGAAGGCAGGCCCTTTTTGCTATTGTACAGGGAAGCGTTTATAAAGAGTTGAGGGAGGAGTGTGCTCAAAGGCTGATTGAACTCGATTTCTCAGGTTATGCTATTGGAGGTTTATCTGTTGGTGAACCCAATGACCTATATAGGGAGATGACAAGGTTTACACTTGGGTGCTTGCCCGAGAAGAAGCCCATGTATATGATGGGGATTGGGAGTCCAATGGAGATCCTTTATGCAGTCATGTATGGCGCTGATATGTTCGATTGCGTTATGCCGACTAGAATCGCCCGTAATGGGACGCTATATACCTCTAATGGAAGGATCAATATTAAGTCCTCAATATATACTGAGGACTTTAGCCCTCTAGATGAAAACTGTAACTGCTACGTTTGCAGAAGCTTCACAAGGGCTTATCTGAGACATATCTATCGCATCGGAGAGATTACATCAATGATCTATAATACATATCACAATCTATTCTTTATGAAGAACTTTATGACTGAAATACGTCAGAGTATTAAGGACGGATCATTTGTAAAACTCTATAGGAGATGGGAGTCAGTCTATGGAGACAGGACTCAAGAATAATCATTAAGCAAATGCCAAAATTATATTGTAATTGAAAAGAGTGAGTTATGAAAGATCGCTTCGCAAACATGTCTATTTATTTGATATTAGTCTTTACCATATCCATTCTACATACTTGTATTCTGCCCCTTTACTCACAGTCCGATAAGAATAACTTGAATAATGAGGTCGAGGGGAGAGGCACGAATGATTTGGATGAAAAAAGTGAGTCTGACTCGATTGATAATGATAGGACTGACACTAGGGATGAAAGGATATCTGAGGATATTAAGCTTCGAACCATTACGGTAAAGGGATCATCATCGAACAGGGATGAGAAGCGGGATATCCAAAAGTTATCTAGCCATACCATGACATTGCAGGAACTCAAGAATGTCCCGGCATCGTTGGGCGATTCCATTAATGCATTAACCTCCCTTCCAGGTATTATTCGAGCTGGAGAGGGCTTGTTCGGGCCGCTTGTCATCAGAGGAGCAAACATCAGATTTAATAACTACTATATAGATGATATCCCAATCTACAATCCTCTGCATTACGGTGGGATGCATTCCATTATAAATAATAATCTTATCAATAAAATAGATCTATACGCCTCGTCATTCCCTGTTGAATTTGGCTCAGCCCTGGCAGCTGTGATTGACATAAGTACAATCGACGAGGTTGATGAATTTGGAGGATATATCAACATCAGCGCTCTCTCAGCAGATGCTCTTATTCAATCACCTATATTGCGCGTTGAAGATGAAGGGTTAGTTTTTGGTTCACCTATTAATATTTCTGACAATGCAGGTTTTGAGAATATTGGTTATTTCATAGTCTCTGGCAGGTACGGTTATATAGGACTTCTTATACCGCATCTGATGCCCAAGGAGGAGAAAGATAAAATTGAAATTGTACCCGAATATTGGGATTACCAGACAAAATGCAAGTACAACTTTAACAGCACAAATTCCCTAACCCTCCTTTTGATAGGCAGCAGCGACTATTTTAAAATAAAAAAGAAGAGATCCCTTGAAGAGGGAGAAGATCCTCTTCAAGCAAGATTAGAGTTTAAAATGGATCAGGTCTCTCACGGACAGGGAATATACTATACCTATAAACCATCAAAAAAGATGTCAAATGAGTTGATTGCATACAGCTCATTTCATAAAAGCTTTAGATATATGAATTTCCCTGAGGAAGGCATTGCAGATTGGGCTAAAAATGTCCATGTTACATCTCGTTCCTATATATTTGGCTTCAAGGATAATAATAGATTTGAATGGTGGCAACATCATGGAGAGGTTGATGCGGGAATCGAGCATACAATATACTATTTTACAGCGCATGGTAAAACAATTCTGCCCCAGGGTTATTATTCAATTATAGACCTCTCTGACCCAAATATGATGATATCATACTACCTTGATGAAAGAATAGTAAACCATGTTACTAGCGGATATCTGAAGAATAGATTTACCTTAGGAAGATTTATCCTTTTGCCTGGTATACGTTCAGATTATCTAAGCAGGTCAGCTAAAGCGACATGGGATCCAAGGATTATGGCAAGCTATGAATTCCCTACAAGGACCACACTCTCAGCCGCTGGAGGTAAGTATAGCTTTTTTTTGCAGACTAATCCGATTATCTTTGATACATCCCCTGATCTTACAAAGCTTGGGGATGAACTGATGAGCGAAAAAGCTATTCACCGTGCATTGGGAGTTGAGCAGAAGATTGATCTCGTTACTCTAAAGATAGAGGGCTTTTACAATAATTTTTATGATTTAGCCGAGGCATATCCACATATCGAACCAGATGGCACTTATCTCCAGGGATTGACCTCTGGAAAGGCAAAGGCTAAGGGTGTAGAGATCATGCTTCGAAAGGACAGGGTGTTAAAACGAAGAGGTCTTTTCGGGTGGTTGAGCTATACATATACACATTCAAAATACAAATCAGGATTGCCGACGCAACCAGGGCTCTATGGAAATCCATCAAATAGGATTGGAGATGAATATGGCGATCAGTGGATAAATTATGACTTTGAGCAGCGGCATTCACTGAAGCTTGTCACAGGATACGTCTTTGGGAATCATACATTCAGTGCACGATTCCAGTTTTATTCATCCTTCCCTTACACCCCAATTATTGGATCAAATCTGGATATTGAATACTACTTTAGAACAGGATTATTAAGATATCAGCCGATTACAGGGAAGAGGAATACAGCTCATTTCCCTTCACATCACACCCTTGACATTCGTTATAGTTACAGAAATTTCTATTCCTGGGGCCATGTTAGCTGGTATATAGAAGTAATTAATGTCTATAACAATAGAGCGATTAATGAGCATAACTGGGATTATAGATATGAATATGGTCCCAATAATCCGCATAACAAAGCGCCTGAAGATAACTTTATGCAGGGGATTATCCCAAACTTCGGGGTTGAGATAAAGTTCTGATTTTATTTTATTAAATATCCATCGATTTAAATTAGTGAGGAGATATTATCATTTTATCCTTAAAAAGAATAACGAACAGGTTTTTTGGGTTTACCTAATAATACCTTCATATACTATTGTCACTATTATTTGATAATTATATGAATGAAGAGTAAAGGGATATGATCAGCACATATGAACAAGTAATTCCTCTCAACCAGTCTCAAAAAAGACCTGCAGTTAAGGTATTGACTAGGGCCTATTCAGATGATGCCTTGGTAAATTATATCATTCCCAAAGCATCCATGAAGGAGAATCAATTATCATGGTACTGGGGTACTGCTCTTCATAGTGGTTTGGGATATGGTATGGTTTTTACAACTCCTGATGTTAATGGTGTGGCTATATGGTCTAAACCGGGGAATCCAAAATTGACCATTTTGGATATGTTTCGAGTTGGTATGCTCACAGCGCCCTTTAAACTAGGCCTAGCTTCCGCCCTACGCGCAAAAGCATCAATGAACTATACTACGAAAATAGAGAAAGAATCAGCCCCAGAAGATCACTGGCATCTGCTTGTTCTTGCAGTTGATCCTCCATGTCAGGGCAAGGGTATTGGTGGAATGTTAATTCAACCGGTGTTGGATCAAGCGGATGCAGATGGCTATTCCTGCTATCTTGAGACTTTTAATGAAAATGCTGTTTCCTTTTATGAAAAGCATGGCTTTGAGGTAGCATGCATAACAGAAGTGCCAAAGGGCGGACCGCAATTTTGGAGTATGTTAAGACCTCCTCATTGATTTGTAAAGCGACAGATAGAATGCATCTATACCTCAAATTGTAACAGTAACATCAATTAAATGTGTAAGAAATCGTATTCGGCTCCCTATCCTACTTGTTATTATGAGAATAGGTGGATTTGTCATTGCGGTACAAATGGACTAGCTTGATAATTTTTATTGGTGAATGTTAACTGCATATTAAGAGATTCAATAGACCTTATCTCCATACCTCTCTTTCGCCATTTGCATATATAATGGTTTTTTCACATGCTCTCTTAGGTTTTTCATCATCTTAAGCGGCATCTTGTAGCCAAACCAATTGACAATTGATGAAGGTATGATGCCTCCGGGATCTGATATCTGATTTAGTATGACAAGGGTTTTGTTGGACCCCATCCTTGTGTAATCCCAAAATCCGGTTAGATTGTCTATCCTCACATGATCCTTTTTTTTAGGTACAATTGTATCCTTACGCGCCCAAAACCTATACAGGTACTTATTTTTTTCATAATCCATTATACAGTCACACTCTACTACCATATCCCTTTTTGAGAGCGGCCAGGGGAAATCTATGACCTGATAAAAAATAAATCTATAATGATCAAATTTTAGTATATGAACTGATGTAGTCATCTGAGGCATCCAATCCGGGTAGGATCGGATATCTAGTATAACTTCTCCAACTACCTCCAGGGGAACGTCCATTATGCACTCTGCCTTCATTTGATTATATTTTATTCCCTTAATTTTTTTATTATAAATCCTTACACCATCATCCTCTTTTATCAATTTCCACTTCTCTTCAGCATATACCGCTAAAATGAAGTTAGATATTAAAAAAAGCGCAATAGAATTTAGATACAGTACCCTATACATATTTACCTCCTAAATTTTCCCAATTGAGCATCAATTTCTTGATGTATTTATTCCCTTTGAAAATCCTAAAAATATACTTTAGTCTTTAGGACTTTCTATATCTTTCATCTTCAATAATATAGACCCTTAAATGGAAAACAACTAAGCGCTAATTCGCCAAATAGGGAAAAGGATTATTTCTATCTTTGTACATGTATTCTGCCTTTGTTGAATGAAGTTTACCCTTGAATTATAATAAATTTTAATCAATTGTTTATTTATATAGTAAAATGTCAAAATTCATCAATATCTGCAAATCTCTATATTAAGACGAAATAAATATATGTAATATTTCGTAACCACGCAGGCTGGAAACAAAATACTTCATCATCAATTGTTTGTAGCACAGCATTATGCTGCCAAACATGGTTTAAAAAAGCAATTGAAATTTAGATAGGCTCTTATATATAAAAATAATCTTTATATGCTGAAATGTCATTCTAGAATAGAGATTCTTGATATACAAGAAAAAAAATAAATTATATTAATTATCAATAATAATAATGCCAAAATTGGCAGGTGTTGGAGCGAGTTATGCATGAAAAAATTTTACCTGAACTATTTAGAATAGAAACTAAAAGACCGAGTTGTTCATCGTATCTTATTAAGACTGATGAGAGAAATATCCTGATTGATCCCGGCATTGCTGATCATATAGACCTTCTTGAAGAGGAGTTGAATGAAATTGGGATTGGGATAGAGGATATCAGCATAGTAATAAATACACATGAACACGTTGACCATATAGGCGCAAACAAGCACTTTCAGAAACGCTCCATTATCGCATCACACCGTTATGCAGCCACAAAGATCATCTCTGCAGATGATGAGGTGCTGATGTGTCGGGCGCTTGGACATGATGTGAAGGGGTATAGGGTTGATCTTTGGCTTATGAATATAAATGCGATTACCACCGACAATTGGTTTTTGAAGGTGATCCATACACCAGGTCACACATCTGGTTCAATCTGTATATTTGAACCCTATAAGAGGATTTTAATTTCAGGTGACACGCTCTTCTCTGATGGCACCATATCAGCAATAACGAGATCAGGCAGCTATGGCGAGTACATCAATTCGTTAGCCCGGCTTAATACTATGAAGATAGATTTGCTTTTGCCTGGGCATGGAAAAATTTCCAAAAACCCTGAATCCGACATTCAGAAGGCGATCGAAAACGCTGAAAAACGGCATGAGGAATTTTTAATTAAATAAAGACTTGCTATGGATGTCGCCGCATAACGACTTAATTTGCATACGTTGTTGAATATTTAATGCTTTCAGCTAAATTATATTATATCCGCTGGCTCTCGGTAGTGTTTTTAACATCATATGCAAGGTGGTTATTCTTCGCAAGGATGGGATTATCCATAACAGTTGCATAAACTGCATTTGGTGTTAATAGAAAACTTCTTGCAATGTCTACCCTGTATGTTAAGCTAATTTATAATATTAAAGAAATGGCGTTACTGTAAAAATTAATTTTGACAAAATTTTGTGTTCCATATTTGGTTATAATCGCCTGTAATTGACTGTAATCAGTATCGATATTATAGAAATCGACTTTTTGCAGGAACGCCAGAAATGAAAAATTTGGCATTTTTTATGCTAAACCTATGAGGGATTAAAAGCTTGGAGGGAATAATATTTGACCTAAATGAAAAAATGAATCTATCCATAACGCCTTAGATTAGCGCAAGATTATTGAAAATAAGAGGAGTAAAGTAATGATGAAGAAAACGCTATTATCTCCTCAAGACAAAGAGAAATTAGACAAGCTATACATAAAAATCCAGGAGGAGTCCAATCACTTCATTGGCTATCCATGTAACATCGATTTCGACTATTCTGAATTATTCCGTTTCCTCAAAAAACCAATAAATAATGTTGGAGATCCATTTGTTTCCAGCAATTATCATGTTAACACACATGAATTTGAACGTGAGGTGTTGAAATTTTTTGCCAAGATTACCCATGCTGGCAAAGACTTCTGGGGCTATGTGACAAATGGCGGCACTGAGGGAAACATGTATGGCCTATATTTGGCAAGGGAGCTGTATCCGGAGGGGATAATCTATTATTCTCAGGACACACATTACAGTGTCAGCAAAATACTTCGCATACTTCGAATGAAGAGCATTATGATAAGATCTCAGGAAAGTGGCGAGATCGATTATGAAGACCTGAGAGAGACCATACGAATAAAGAGGGATTTTGTGCCCATAATTTTGGCTAATATCGGCACAACGATGAAAGGCGCCATTGATAATGTTAAGAGAATACATGATATTCTGGATGAACTTGCCATCTCTACCCATTATATTCATTGTGACGCCGCTCTGTGCGGAATGATCCTTCCCTTTACTATTGGCGCGCCAGGATTTGATTTCAGGCTGGGTGTAGACAGCATATCAATAAGCGGGCATAAATTTATTGGCTCCCCCATCCCATGCGGAATAGCGATAGCCAGGCGGCAAAATGTAGATCGAATTGCGCGCTCCATTGAATACGTTGGAACTCTGGACACCACGCTGAGCGGTTCAAGAAACGGGATAACGCCGCTTTTTTTATGGTATGCGATTAAGAGACTGGATACAAATGCGCTGAAACTGAGGGTAAAAAGATGTTTTGAAGTTGCTGATTATGCTATTGAAGAGTTTAATAAGCTGAAGTTGAATGCCTGGAGAAATGAATATTCCACTACTGTTGTTTTCAAACGACCTGCCATGGAAATAGTAAGGAAATGGCAACTGGCTTCCCTGAAGGATATTGCGCATTTAGTGGTTATGCCGCATGTGACAAGGGAATGGATAAAGAGATTCCTAAAAGACCTGCAATAGGGAGGAGAGTGAAGGGATGAAACAGATATCAATTATTGTTGAAAGCGTGCCTGGAGTGCTTGCAGATATTACGGAACTCATGGCAATCAGCAGCATAAATATTGATGATATTGAAGCTGAAACAATTGGCAAAATGGGCATTCTTGTGATGACTGTGGATAAATATGATTTGGCCCTAAGGGTATTAAGGGATTCAGGTTATCATGCCATTAGTGAAGAGAGCATACTTGTTAAATTGAAAGATGAACCCGGAGCATTGGCAAAGATAGCAAAAATATTTGGGGATGCCAATATAAACATAAGAGGCATTCATATTGTCAACCGGGATGGGTGTAACTCATTTGTAGCCATTTCCACAGAGCGCACAGAGGAAGCAATTGAGCTTGTTCGGGATATTATTGTTTTTTAAATACAAATATCGATGTATCAATTATTATGTAGATTTATGATCAAGGTGTATAATTATTCACATGCCTCAAGAGTCGTAAAACACACAGATTGGATTATTATTTAATGCCTGGAGTAAATTATTCCATTTATGCTAAGACTTTTTTGTGCTTAATTGTATGCAATATGAGGCGCAAAAAAAATGATTTTACAAAGTGCCTGCTGTTTGCAGAATAAATTAACAATGATGCAAGGCACAGGATTTCTCATCATATCAACTTTTTATGCGCGCCTATCTGTTTGAAATAAATTTGAGAGCAGGGGAAAATATAGTCCTGCCGGAACGCAACAAGGGCAATGTTCTGCGGGGCGCCTTTGGAACTAGCCTCAGAGGCATGGTCTGTCTTTTCCCTGAAGCAGATTGTAGTAAATGCAGCATCCCGGACTGCGTGTACAGAAAATTCTTCAACTCAATGCCTGACCCAAATATCAGGAAGCTGTCCAGAAACGAAAACATCCCAAGGCCCTATGTCATAAAACCCCCACTGGAAAGAAAAACCCTTTATTTAAAAGATGAACTGATAAAATATGAGATGGTGATCTTCGGCAGGGCAATTGACTTTTTGCCTTACATCCTGATCACTCTGAAAAGCGCTGCCCAGAATGGACTTGGGAAAAACAGGGGAAGGGCATACCTTGAAAGGATTCACCAGAAGAATCCCGTTACCGGAAATGTGCATGAACTCTTCTCATCAGAGAACGACATGGTTTATCCCAGGGATATATTCTTTACCGAGAATGATTTTAAGACAATGGATGTTGATCGGGTTAGATTAAACTTCAAAACCCCGGCAGTCATAAAGGACAGGGGCAAATTTATCCAGACTCCCGCCTTTGACACCCTTATCAAAAGGATAAGGGACAGATTCTCAGCCCTCTCATGGTTTTATGAAGGCATTGAACCGGATATAGATTTTAAAAATTTTACTGTGGAGGCTGAAAAGGTTAAAACCGTAAGGGCTGATGTGGCATATATGCAGACCTACCGAAGAACCAGAAACCCATCCGCTAAACAGAACATGAGCGGATTTGTGGGAAGCCTGATATACCAGGGGCCCATCAGCCAATATATGCCCTACCTCCTTTTCGGACAATACATGCACGTGGGCAAGGCCGCGGTCTTTGGGAACGGATGGTATGAGGCGGAGGTTTGAGTAATATAAATACTTGAAGGAGAGTTTATGTTCAGCTTAACAAACAATCCAATAATCGATACAGGCATTCATGTTATGGAGGCATGGCTTGAAAAAAGGTGCGATGAGATTGATGAGAAGGATTTAAAAAAGATCAAAAAGGATATTATCAAGCGCTATTTACGGAAGGACATGCAGAGTCATCTCTCAACAATATTTACAAATAATTGTGCATGGTGTCAGCCTGCTTATGCCGGAAAACCTGAAAAAAGGGTAGAAGAAGCCGGGCCTCTCTTTGACAAGATAAATGCTCCTCCCCTGCAGCCCATAAGGAGATGCAACTCCTGCAGCAGGGACGCTGTGTTCGAGTTGAATAGGATGTATTATCCAATGATGGCTGGAGAAGATATTTTTATTTACTCGCCGGAAGGGAGTTCGGGCATTCCTATATGCGGGGAATGCCTCTTTACAGTGCAGGCCTTCCCTTTGGGAACAACCAAGATCGGGGGTCAGCCATTCTTCTGGACATGCCCGGATCCAGACTGGAATTATTCTCTGACAAAGGACAACTTTAATCAGAATAAGCATATCTTAAATACTAATAGGGATGACAAATACCCCAATAAAAGTAACGTAATAACAAGAATGTTCGAAAGAATGAAGATTATAATAGATGATTTTGACGAATTCAAGAAGGAGCGAAGCCTATCAATAAAGGATATCTACGCGATACATTTCTCAAACAGCGGACAGGGGCCGGATTATGTTGAGTATTATATCCCTGAAAGGTTCCTAAAATTCTGGCACAGCCTGCAAAACAAAAAAGAGATAAGAGAAAGGCATCAATTTATAATAAAGACGAACTGGAGGGAAGATAAAAAAGCGGAAGATGGGGTTTCTACAAAAAACGGCTATTATGAATATCTTGGCAAATGCTTTCAGGATGGAAACTGGGTCTGGGAAGCGCGGGAGGTTGTTTCTAAATTCTATTTCTTAGGAAGGCACAAAAACAACAGAGATAATCTCTATAAAAATAATTACGAGCTATGTAAAAAATTTCTTACAGAGGTATGCAATATGGATAATGAGAGACTGGAGATATTAAAAGAATTTACAGACCTTTTTGTTTCCAAGCTGATAATTGAAGGAAACGAAAAGAGATTGATCCATGATCTTTTTGGAGCGAGGCTTTCTCCTAATAGATTTGTGAATTATATTATGAGGGTTCAAAGAAAGCTGTCTAACAGGGCAGAACCCTACAGTTCAGACAGAATATTTAAAATGCTCGGTATAGTGGACGAGGAGGATGGGACACTTAGGGACGCCTATCTCTTAAAAGATCTGATGCTTATTCGAATGTTTGAGCTAATAGGGAAGCAGAATAAAGATCTTCTGGAAGATATTGAAGAAGAAGAGAACAACGTAGATTAAGGAGGCAATTATGTCATTTATTAAGGGTTTGTATCTGATCGATTGTCCGGCGTCAGCAGTGAACAACGCTGGTGAAAATACCGAATCAAATTATGAGAATGCCGTTGCTGTGAAAAAGATCCAAACAAGGGAGGGGAAGTTTGCTTATATCTCAGCGCAGGCAATAAGATATTATATCAGAGAGAGATTAAAGGATAACCGCGATTGGAAAGCGAGTCCGATTTTTAGAGAAACAAAAATCGCATACACAGACGCTAATCCCATTGAATATGCGGAGGACGATCTCTTTGGATATATGAGAGCCCCTTCAAAAAAGAATGTTGCTGAGAGCGATTTGACTCCATTGGAGAAGGATGTCACCCTAACACGCAATTCTCCGGTAAAGGTGTCAACAGTAGTTTCTGTAGGGCCAGCCGCAATCGTGGACGATTTTGGCGTTATGGCAAGGCATGAGGGCGATCCAGTACCCTTTGCGCATGAGTTTTACAGAGCGTCAATGCTTGGCATGATGTCAATTGATCTTAAAATGTGCGGCAGGTTCTACCATATAAGCCGAACCGGATATAAACATCTCGATTCAGTAAGGATTGATCTTGCAAAGAAGAAAAAGCTGAAAGAATACGATAACAGCACCGCATATGAGCTTCCTCTTGACGAGCGTGTAGAGCGCGTCGGCATGTTTTTGGATGCCTTTGCAAATCTAAGCGGCGGAGCCAAGGGCTCAATTCACTACACGGACATCGCTCCAAGATTTCTTTTTGTTGCTGTTGGAAGGGGAGGTAATCATTTCTTCCCCACTATAGCAGGCCCAGACTCAAAGAATCGGCCGCATATAAATTTGGATGCCATCAGGGAATCGATTTCAGTATTCAAGGAATCGCTACAAAGCAGATTGTACGTGGGGCTTACAAAGGGATATCTGGATGAACAGAGGGACGGCCTTGAAAATTGTCTTAAAGAGATAAAGAAGGGATCAGGGATAGATTTTATATTTGATCATCCTGTAACTGTGATAAATGAGCTAAATAAGGATTTAAAGGAAAATCCGGAATGGATGAGTTAAGGGTCTTATCAATAAGAATTGAAGCGATTACCACATCCTTTCGATATCCCAACATAATGATAACAAAACTGCCCACCTTTGATATGCCTCCGCCCGCCACTATTTATGGGAACATATGCTGCGCCGTGGGAGACTGGTTTAACTCTGAGGATATTGAGTTTGCCTATGTCTTTACATCAAAGGCAAAATGCTTTGATCTTGAAACCACGCATGTGGTGAAGAAAAGCACAGGCAAGTTAAAGGGCTTCTCTGACATGCCTAAAAACACCGAAGGCTCTATAAATGTCTATGAAAGGGAATTCCTTTTTATGCCGATATTGGATCTGTACATTAAAGGGAAGGAAGGGCTGTTGGATAAACTTGAAAAGTCATTTATAGAACCTGCCTTCGATTTCGTGATAGGCAGATCCCAGGACCTCGCCTCATGCACAGAGATTGATTTTATTACAATAAAAAGGGCCGAATCGATCCATTTAGACAACACGCTTCTGCCTTGGGAGTATAGAAAATATTTCACTTCGGGTAAAGCGGTAATGATGCCTGAGTATCTCGATTATCTGCAGAAAAGAACCCCATATTTAGAGCGCTATCTTCAGCTTAAGAACGATGCCGTTTTTTTTTCAAAAAAGAACGGCTCCCTGAACTTTATCAACCATAAAAAAGACGATATCTGGGATAGAGATATTTGGGAAGATCGAAGATATTGCAGAAGATATAAGAGCGCGTCCTTCTATCGAGGCCTGGTCTTTCATAAGTTAAAGGGCATGGAATTATGGAAGAATATAGTATGAATTTTATGGAAGGCTATCTTGCAAAGTCTGACGGAATCACGCTCAAGGCCCATACAGATTCTGTTATGTGTCAGATGCGCGAATACCTCTCAATCTACCATGACAGCATTGAGCGTTTATTAAGCATAGATCTAAGCGATGCCTTGCTGGAGGCTGCCAGATACCATGATCTTGGTAAAATATTCCCGGACTTTCAGAATATGCTTAAGGGCGGAAAGCTATGCGGGGAGAGGCACGAGGTGATAAGCGCCCTTTTGTATATATGCCTGCGCCCGGAAGATTACAACGCTGATACGCTTATGGCTGTTCTTACTCATCATAAGAACTATTACGGCCATAGAGGCGAATTAAAAGAGAGATATTTCAATTCAGGAATCGAGAGGTTTGATGAGCTGTACGACCTTCTTCAGCCGGCTTTAAGGGAAATAGATGCCTTTGCTGACATAAGTAAAGAGGATTTTCTTGCTTCCGCTGACACTCTGTTAAGGGAAGCTAAAAAAACAATGAACGGTTTTATTCATCAGAGAGGCCGCGGGCGGAAGGATGAGATAAACAGAGACGCGGTTATTAAAGGCTTTATCCTAAAAGGGCTGGCGACATCCTCCGATCATCTGGCAAGCGCGGGCCCAGGTTTCAGGAGACTGGAGGCCGGCATATCAGGCTATAAAGAGATGAAGGGCAGACTGTTCAACGATTTAATATCAGCTTATCCTTTTCAGGAGAGGGCGGGCAGATCAGAGGGCAGCTCATTATTTATCGCGCCCACCGGTTCCGGCAAAACAGAGGCCGCTCTCCTGTGGGCGTCGAATCAAAGAGAAATTATGAAAACGAAGGGGAGATCATTTTTCATACTGCCGTATCGGGCGAGTATGAACGCTATGAGCGACAGGCTTTGCGAAAAGCTTGGCGATGAATACTGCGCCCTTGTTCATTCATCAAGTTTTCTCAGGGCTTTTGAAACGCTTTCAGAGAGCGGAATTAGCGACAGTTTTGAGACAGCCAAGGCGGCTGATAACCTGGCAAGGATGAATGTTTCTCCGTTAAAGATATGCTCCCCTTTCCAGTTGATAAAAATATTTTTTGCGCAGAACGGCTATGAGGCCGGATTAGTTTCCATGATAGAATCACAGATCATCTTTGATGAGATACATGCCTATGACATTGACGTCACATCTCTGACACTCGCATCCGCAAAATACTTTTCCGAATGGCTGAACGCGTCCATATTATTTATGAGCGCCACCCTGCCGACTCATCTAAAGGACATATTGATAAAGCATTTCAGCATTGTCGATGAAAATATAATCTATCCCACGACGGACTGGCTGGCAGAGAAAAAGAGGCACAGGCTTATTTTGAGAAATACGTCAATCGATGATCCGAGAATTATAGAGGAAATAATAGAAAGATCAAAAGGGGGCTCTATCCTTGTTGTTGTGAACCAGGTTGACAGAGCCGTCGGCCTGTTCAATCTGATTAAAAAATTCAACAAAAACTCAATCCTTCTGCATTCCAGATTCCACCAGAAGGATAGGAATGAGATCGAAAAGAGGCTTAAACCTGAGAAGGGCAAGATTCTGATAGCGACCCAGGTGGTGGAGGTATCTTTAGATATCGATTATAATGAGCTATTCACGGAGATCGCCCCGTTTGAGTCTCTTCTGCAGAGATTCGGCAGGATAAACCGTTATATGTTAAGAGCGCCTGAGAATGTGAATGTCTTTGCCAGCTTCTGCTTTGGTGACGGCAAAAAGAATAAATATCTGCCCTATAAAAAAGACCATATCCTTCAGGTGAAAGAGATCCTTGATCAGACAAACGGGAAAGTAATATCAGAGCTTGACAATCAGGAATTGCTGGATAAAACCTATCCCGCAGAGCTGAAACGGCGGTTGAATGAAACATTGGACAACAGGATAAATGATTTGACTCAATATGTGACCGACAATCTGGCCCCCTATGGATTAAAGGATTACGAACTCAACAACAAGCTCAATGAACAATGGGAAGAATTGTTCGATTCCACGGTTGTTATCTCTGAAAATTTTTTTGATGCGGATAAGAGCTACTTCGATCTGAGAAGGTTTGAGGTATCGATCTCAAAGAATAAATTTATTCATTATAAAAATGAAGGCAAGATTATTTATAATTCTGACAAAAAAATGCACATAGCAAAGCTGCCATATTCGGAGGTAGGTCTTGAGTTGTAATGATTTTACTAACGGCTGACAGAATATTCATGAAGACGAAACTTCGACAAATATTGCCATCAGCACAATCTTCGATATTGATATACTTTTGAGCTGGTATTACAAACATCCTGCAAATTATAAAAAGGGGATGGCTGTCGCGTCTGTAAATATAGCAGAGGGCTATTCAAAGGAGTTGAAAATGATTACCCCAGTGGAGGTTTTGTATGAAGAGGACTAATATACCCAAATCATTGTTGGAGGTATGGGATTTAAAAGAGGAAGCCTGTAGAGAAGTTAAAGGGATGAATATTGAACAGGCAATTCAGACCAGGATAAATAACTCAATAACAACCGCCAAGGAAATGGGATTTAGACTCACAGGGGTTTCAGAAATGGCAAACTGCTATAAGATCAACACTATGAAGCAGCATTTTTATCCCTATGAAGAGGAGAACCGGAGCAGCTGTAGGGGCGATTGGCCAATCGCCCCTACACGGAGACGAGTCATGATGAGCGGAGCCGTGCCAACGGGTGTCCTATGTATATGGGAGTGAGACCAACCTGCCTGACAAAGATATCATCCTGTCGCCTTCGCGTAACAGCATCCATTAGGTAGTAGTATAATTTAGTATGTAACTTTCTATTCTATGTTATTCCTATAGAGGCGGGAATCTCTCATTATCCTAAAATAATGAAGATCTTTCTTTAAATGCAGAGATTCCGGTATTCCAATTCGTTTCAACCGGAATGACAAGTACAAAATAGTGTAACCTACCCATTTAATTTGCTGCCATCCATTATTAGATACCCGGCAAATATAGGAGTTGACATAAACCACACATTGTTATAGAATCTCAAGATTTTTTTGTATGCCCAATCCTTTCCGCTTTATGGCAGATCGCTTTATGCGGGGGAGGCGGCGGCATCAAATTTCCCCAAATAACAATGGAGGTGATTTAGATGGCTAAAAGATCATTTGCAGAGGAGATCAATAGTATTCAGTTGATGATAGCCGGCATGAGAAAGAACGAGAGCGAGCTTTCTCTGCCTATATCAATCGCTGATTTTGAGCAACTTGTGTCAGACGCTCTTGCTGAGGACAGGCGACAGGAGGAGCTGAAGGCTGAGACACAGCAGTCAACGGAGAGGCTCAATAAGATTATGAAGGGGCTAAAGGAGAAGACATCCCGGATAACAAGCGCAATTTACGGACAATACGGCAAGAAGTCTGAGAAGCTGGAGGATTTTGGCATAAAGCCGTGGAAAACGGGGCGAAGGAGCGCAAAAGCCTCGGAATCATAAAGACATCCGCATATTCATAAATTGAGGGCTGCGAGGGGCTTGCCCAGGGTTTCGTTCCCTTCGCCCTAAGTGGGGCAGAGTTCGCCCCAAGTTGGGCAGAGCTTGCCCTAAGTGGGGCAGGGCTTGCCCCAAGTGGGGCAGAGTTCGCCCTAAGTGGGGCAGGGCTTGCCCCAAGTGGGGCAGAGCTTGCCCTAAGTAGGGCAGAGCTTGCCCAAAGTTGGGCAGAGCTTGCCCAAAGTGGGGCGATCTAACCCAATAGTTACGCATCTAACGCTCATGCAGGGCTGAAACTCTGTCCTCCTGCAGCACCCCATTTGGGGAAGGGCTACCTCATGCTAATTATTTGCTCAAAAATTATAACTATGCTTAAAAATAGCCCCCTAAATCCCCCGGAGGGGGACTTGAAGATCTGTTATTGTTTGTTTTAAATTTGTTGTGATCATTTGTTTATTATGAATGCTGATATTACAACTCCGAAATATGTTACTCTGCTTGCCAGAGATATGAGAAAAAATATGACGCTCTCTGAGAAGATACTTTGGCAAAAGCTGAAAAATAAACAGATAGGTGGTTTTAAATTCAGAAGACAACATCCAATATATAGGTATGTGCTGGATTTTTATTGTTTTGAAAAGATGTTAGCTATAGAGATAGACGGCAATGCGCATATTGGGAAAGAGGAATACGACGAATATAGGGATGAGTTTTTGAAGAGTATCGGTATTAAAACCTTAAGGTTTATTGATAATGAAGTTATTAATGATATGGAGACTGTATTGAAGAAAATAAAAAAAACATTGAATATAAGATTTGAGTAATACATATAAAGTCCCCCTTCGGGGGATTTAGGGGGCTTTTAACAAGGGCAGTGTTGGTACAAAAAAAAGCATGAGACAGCTCTGTAATACAAGGTGACAGCCTTCACCTCAAGCTGGGCAGCGACTGCTTCATGTTGGGAGTTACCTCCTCATAATTACGCATCTAACGCTCATGCAGGGCTGTATTCCTGTCCTCTTGCAGCGCCCCATTTGGGGGCGAGGGCAGCCCTTATGAAGAGCAAATCCCAGCAAAAAATGAATATAGCCGATATGGAGATAAATTAATCAGGAGTGCCTGCATTAAAACATCACGCCTCCCCATCCCCCTTATTTCACTCCCCAGCTCAAGAGATATACGGAAACAAGCCATTCAGACAAATTTCATATTATTATTTGCTTTACTTTTTCACGAATCTGTTAAACAATATTTTTTGTTCAATCCCACTTAAGGGGGAGGGTAATGCAGCATATAGTGGTCTCAACACCTGGCGCCTTCCTCGGCAAAAAGAGCGAAAGGCTTTCAATAAAAAAAGGGGATGGGGCTGATGGAGGCGAGGTTGTGGACTATGTTCCGCTCTTCAGGATCGAAGAGATAACCATTGCCTCTCAGGGGGTCAGCTTATCCTCAAACCTCGTTGAAGAGTGCATGAAAAGGGGGATTAAGATATCTTTTCTCAGCAAAAGCGGCGCCCCCTATGGAATATTAAGCTCGCCATTTCTCACCGGCACAATTAAAACGCGCAGGTCTCAGTTTAAGGCATATGACGACGCCAGGTCTGTTGATCTGGCAAAGGCCATTGTGGGCACAAAGATCTTTAATCAGGGCGCCCTTCTCAGGTATTTCGGAAAATATATAAAGAAGACGGATGAAGCGCTGTATGAGGCGATCAGCGGTCTGTCAGATAGATTAAAATCTATTGAGGCATCAATCAGCAGACTCCAAGGCCAGAAGATCGAGGATCTTAAAAATCAGATAATGGGAATTGAGGGCGAGGCTGCTTCATCTTATTGGCAGGGCGTTTCAGCAATCCTGGGTTCCGAAGTATTCGGGAAGAGGGAACACCGCGGCGCGACTGATCCGTTCAATTCATCCCTGAATTATGGATACGGAATATTGTATTCAAGAATATCATCAGCTCTGTTGAACGCGGGCCTTGATCTGTATGCCGGATTTCTTCATGCTGACAGGTCCGGCAAACCCTCTCTTGTGCTCGACTTTATTGAGGAGTTCAGACAGCCCGTTGTGGACAGGGGTGTTGTCTCCATATTCAATAAATCAAAAAATTCAATTAAGGTAAAGGAGGGGCTTCTGGATGATAATAGCAGGAAGTTCCTCGCTGCCAGGATCACGGCAAACCTTGAATCAGAGGTCGACTTTAAAGGTCAGAGGATTTCATTAAATTCAGTGATCCAGAAACAGGCGCGGGGGATCGCCTCATTTCTTCGGGGGGATGAAAAATATACAGGGTACAGATTCAAATGGTGAGACAGAACAGATATGAAAGACCCCTCTTTGTCATCTATGACATAACATCAAATAAGATCAGGAAAAAGGTCTTTGAGGCCTGCGAGGATTTTGGACTCCTTTCTGTACAGTTCAGCGCCTTTTTCGGCTTTCTCGATTCCACAAAAAAGAAGGAACTCCTTCATAGAATAAAAACAATAATCGGCAAAGAAGAGGGAAATTTTATTTTTATCCCCCTTGAGAAGAATCAGTTGAAAAAAATTGTATCAAAGGGCAATGCCCTGGGTATTACTCAGACACCTATGATAAAATTCTTATGATTGATGACGACAAAATATGGATTAGGCCCACAGATATTAAGAACTGGAATTATTGTGAGAGAATACCCTTCTATCATTACTACGGCGGCAAAGGCATCTATAAGACCGCGTCAATGGAGTATGGGAAGCATCTTCACGAGCTGCAGACCGCGCTTGAGGATCGAAACAAGGGCAGAAAATACGGCATACTGAATCTGCGCAAGTCACAGGCAGTGATTTTAATGGACAGCGCAAGCTCCCTTTCCGGCAGACTCGACATGCTTCTCTATGATGAAAATGAGAGCGTCTATCCTGTTGAGTTTAAAAACATACCCGGAAGGCCGTCAATAAATCACATAGGCCAGCTTGTGTCCTATGCATTTCTGCTCAAGGCGAATCAATATAATCTGGGGGATCATGGATTTATCTTTAATATCGGGAAAAAGCATCTCTATAAAATTGATCTTGAGCCTGAACAGATAGAATCTATCAGGGGAATTGTTGACAAGATCAGAGAATATATTTACTATGAAAGACTCCCTGAGCCGACTAAACACAAAGGGAAATGCAGAAATTGCGAATTTTTGAGGTTCTGTAATGATATATTTTAGTTTTTCGAAAAAAGTTGCCCTTTTTAAACATTTTTCCATTTTCGAAAAAATATTCATTGCAGGTTTAGAAAGACCTGACTATATCAGCATAAAGGAGGGGAGTAACATTCGACTTCCCTATGAAGAGGGAACTGAAACTTTATCTAAAACTGAAAGATTAGCGTCAACCTGAACAGGTAACATTCGACTTCCCTATGAAGAGGGAACTGAAACTCTCACCTGATACTGTTTCACGCCACATCTGTTCAGGTAACATTCGACTTCCCTATGAAGAGGGAACTGAAACCTATCCTACCCTGTGTCTCGCATCCGTATACATGTTGTAACATTCGACTTCCCTATGAAGAGGGAACTGAAACTTCAGAAGATTAAGCCTTTCCGCTCTTTTAAGATAGAGTAACATTCGACTTCCCTATGAAGAGGGAACTGAAACTCATCTAATGATCCAAAGGGATTACTATTTGTGATAATGTAACATTCGACTTCCCTATGAAGAGGGAACTGAAACTTTTCGAGAGTGAATCCTTGCCCGCCGTTGTCAACGAAGTAACATTCGACTTCCCTATGAAGAGGGAACTGAAACTCATGCCAGCTCTTTTGACTATCTCAATAAAAGTGTGTAACATTCGACTTCCCTATGAAGAGGGAACTGAAACCATTGTCTACTGTAGTATCCCACGTCATATTGACAGGTAACATTCGACTTCCCTATGAAGAGGGAACTGAAACTTTGACGCACAATCGCTTGAAAAAATAAATCAAAAACACGTAACATTCGACTTCCCTATGAAGAGGGAACTGAAACTTATGCCAGCTTTTTCTAATTGTTTCGATGTAGGACTGTAACATTCGACTTCCCTATGAAGAGGGAACTGAAACTGCGCATCCACAAGAAGACCAGAACTAACCCCTCTCAGGTAACATTCGACTTCCCTATGAAGAGGGAATCGGAGTATCCGTGTAGGGGCGATTGGCC
>JAXHTS010000041.1 GCA_034190085.1 Spirochaetota bacterium | reverse complement strand
CATTGTCCCGAATGTTAGCGGAGCTTCATATGGATCATCATCAAATTCATCATCGCCTGTTTCTGCAGTATTATTATAGTTTGTATATCCTGCAAGTAAATAGGGCTGAAGCATTGATATCATAGTTAGATTAACCTCAATGCTTACTCCATATGAAAAACCCTTAAAATTAGGCTTTGCGGATTTCTCATTATCAGCAATATCATTGGGTACAAAAGTAAATGCTGGCAGCATATCAAATGCAAACATATTCTCCTTTTCTTTTACTGTCCAAATAAACCCAAAGCCGACTCCACCAAAAATTCTGATTGTATCACCTTCCTCATGTATCTCCTGACTAAGTACGCCCCTTATTAAATAGCTGAACCTTTCTGTAATACCGCCACCGATTAAGAACTCCCCTGAAGGATATTTATTATCATTATCCCAATCATATCCGTAATATGCCTCAAAATCAGTAACAGGGCCTAATGAAAATACCTCAGTAGTATCTAACGCATATAGAAGAGACTGATCTGCAAACAGAGTCAACATAGTCATCAATATTAACCTTTTGATAATAAATCTATTCATTCAAACCTCATACCTATTTGAATAATACTCCATCATGTTGTAGAGAGGGTTATCAATAAGGGGTGAGGGACCCTACATGTCAACATCGCAATAATCTTTTTCAATATAATCTTCTTCAATGTTTTTCTTGAATATTACTTTTAATGGCCTCTTAGTCAAGCTATGTTTTAAAATTGAGTATTGATCCGAGCATATCCTTATTATTTTAGTAGATGAATCATTTACAAATTTAAATTTTCAGATAAGGTCAATCTCATGATAATCCTCTTCAAACATCAAGAATTGCAGGATCCATCCCTGGCTTTATCTACATGCTTCTTATATATCTCCATGATTATACTCATCATCTAATCCCTATATTTAAAAAGCAATAATAATTACTCAAGTTGACTAACTTTTTATTAACTACAAGCTAATGGAAGAGAAGCTTTTTGCAATTTAAGGAGGGGGTTGTTGATATTTTCATAGAACTTTCAAATTATGCATGTATTGTGGGCTGTCTTTTGCTTTAAATTGTCTTGTTAAATACCAACAACCCCCTCCTTCTGTATAATTATAGAGTAATTATATATTATTACTCATGTGTTCTATAAATTTCATTGAAATATTTCGGTGCAACCCTAATAAATGCATCCAGAACTTGAGGATCAAAATGATCTGGACTTGTCCTCCCGTCTCCCTCTGTTATTATCCTCATAACCTCATCATGACTAAGGGGTGGTTTATATGGCCTCTTACTTATCAGCGCATCATACTGATCACAAATTATTACTATCCTACCCTCAATTGGTATTTCTTCTCCCCTTAGTCCCTGTGGATAACCCGTGCCATCCCACCTTTCGTGATGATTTAAGGAAATAATCGATGCCATCTGGATATTGATCTGTGATGAATTTGAAAGCATCTTCTCTCCTATTGTTGTGTGTGTCTTCATTATCTCAAATTCTTCAACTGTTAGAGGACCTGGTTTAAGAAGTATGTCATCATGTATTCCTATCTTCCCAATATCATGTAATGTGCTTGCATAGCCTATTGTTTCAATAAAATCATCTGCCATATTCATGGCTTCTGCAATCTTTTTTGCATAAAGGCTAATTCTAGAAATGTGAGCTCCAGTATCAGTGTCTCTGAATTCAGCAACTGATGTCAAATGCTCAACGAATTCCCTATTTAATCTTTCAACCTTCCTCAACGTTTCTTCTAATTCTCTTGTTCTTTCACTTACAGTTTTTTCGAGTATCTCTGTATAGTTCTTTCTTATTTGAATAAGGTTGTTATATTCAACTGCCTTCTCTATCCTATTTATGAGGTATTCAGGTTTATAAGGCTTTGTGATGAAACCATAGGCCCCTCTATTTATTGCTTCAATTGCTACATCTATCTCTGCATATGCAGTCATTAGGATTACAGTGACATCTTGATTAAACTTGTGTATTAGCTCAAGCAGTTCTATCCCTGAAACATCAGGCATCATAATATCTGTTAATACAA
>JAXHTS010000040.1 GCA_034190085.1 Spirochaetota bacterium | reverse complement strand
TTTTAAAATCTTTTGTAACCATTTTAACACCTCTCATTTTATTTAATTTTGAGCCACAAAGGTCAAAAAAACCTCGAATTGTGACTTCCTGATAGTATTATGCATCTATTGTGCCAAAATTATCCAAAACACCATTTAACGCTTATTTTTTGGATAGAATTAAAATTTTTATTATTATGCTTTGAAATGTTATAATAAAACCGGATATGAAAGCTGGAGGGAGAGAGAGTATAGGGATTTTAATTGTGTACTCAGGATGATTTTGTAATCAGGAAATATATTTTAGGGAATGTTATTCAAAATTTGTTATATAACGACAGCGACTGTCCCCCTCTGACAAAAAAAGTAATAATTGCATATTAATTTGACCAGGTAGACTTCTTTGATTAATTTATTATGGTTCAGTAAGGATTCTTTGTTCAGTTTATTGAAAAACAATATTTTACTATATCCAGTGGAGCATGAGGGATGAAAAAATCTAATTTATACTTATTTTTTACGGTATTGTTAACATTTTGTTTATTTTGTGCATGCAGCAAAGGTGGTAGTAATTCAAGCGATCTGCCACTTATTGTTACGAATGATCCCAGTACAACTAATCCTGAAAATACAAATATAGATGCAGGTAATCATGGAGATTCAGATTTGGATACAACTGAACCTGAAGATACTAACACTGAAGCTTTAAACCCTGATTCTATAGATTCTGATACAACAGCACCAGTTGCGGTTTTTTCACCGGGGAACGGCTTAACTATTGGCCCTGATCAGGAGATTATAATTTCATTTAATGAAACGATAGATATGGATTCTCTTGTATTAGATGGAACATTTGTTCCCGAGTGTGATGGAGGTGTATGGAGTAATTCAACCGTACCGAATGATACATTAACGATCTATCCTGACTTTGGATGGACAACAGGAACTGACAAAACTCTGACCATAGATTGCAAAGACACTTCGGGCAATAATCTGTCAACTCTGAGTTTAATTTATGATGTAGATGCGGATATTCCATCATTTGACGCACTACCAGTTAACAGCTCAACTATAAGCGATAATCAGGTTTTAGTGATTACATTCAGCGAATCAATGGATACAGCTACTCTAAGCTATGTTGGATCAATGGCTGTGGAGAGTAATGGAGGTGTTTGGTCTACATCAACATATGACAACGACACCCTAACAGTAAGACCAGCTTTGGCTTCAACTTGGACCGGAGGTGAACAAACATTAGAAATAGACTGTGATGATGTATATGGCAACAGCCTTCCAACAATAAATCTCAGTTACACAGTTGATATTACTCCTCCTACATATTCGGAAACTCCTGTAATCGGATCAACCATAGATGTTAACCAGATAATTGAGATAGTCTTCAATGAATCCATAGATAGGTCAAGTCTCGGTCTCGAAGGCGATCTCTCAGGTGAGAGTGATGGAGGTTACTGGTCAACCACAGCCGTTGAAGATGATACGCTCACAATAAGTCCCAATACTCTATGGACTGGCGGCGCAGCTAGAACCCTGACAATTGACTGTGATGATCTTTTCGGCAACAGCCTTTCTACTGTACCTCTTACATATGATGTGGATGCCAAAGGACCATCTGCGACGACCTTTCCAGCAAAGAAGGATCTTACTTTGACTGATCCTGTAATCTTTACCTTTGACGAAGCTATTGATATTTCTTCAGTTGTTCTGAGCGGACAAATGGCTGACGACTGCGATGGCGGAGTATGGTCAACAACTACTTTTACATATGATACACTAACTCTCTATCCCATAACAGAGTGGGATACAACAGCCCCATTGAGGATGAATATAGATTGTACGGACATGTATGGCAATACCGCTGTTCCACAGATCAAGGGCATGTGGCAGATTAAATAATGTTATACTCATTCTAAATAGGTTTGCGGAAATTTTATCCAAAATTAGCCAACTTTTCACCATAACTCCTCAAAATCAGAAGACTGACAGAAATTTAATAATTTCGCAAACTCAAGTCAACTGAGTATAAATTTGTTTTTCAAAACAGTATCTTTTCTGTTACTTTCATTAACCTTGCTTTACTGTTAGATTTTTCCAGCATCTTGCCTGCAATATAAAAGATATCATTTGCTTTTCAAAATTAAAATGCATCTTGATGCTATAGTATCACCTGAATGTTTTATAAATACTTTATGTCTAAAAATAAATGATTGCAATTGAGAAAGTATTTTTTTAGTTTTGAGCATGCTGTAAAATTCCTTGAATTGCTGGATAATGAATATATGTGGATTTCACAAAACCAATTGATTCATCCATGAGATTGATAGCTTTTATACTCGGATAATAATTTTCAAAGACAATAATGTTCAACCATATAATTGATAAGGGGCAATAATAGATGAGGTTATCAAAATACATACTTCCGACTCTTAAGGAAGACCCCTCCGATGCGGTCGTAATAAGTCACAGGCTTATGATAAGGGCTGGTTTAATACGGAAGGAATCTGCCGGGATGTATATATATCTCCCACTTGGGCTACGCGTGTTACATAAAATAATTCAAATAATAAGAGAGGAGATGAACAGGTCCGGAGCTTTAGAGTTCTTGATGCCGGAATTAACGAACGCAGACTTATGGAAAGAGTCTGGCCGATGGAGTGTCATGGGCCCTGAGATGATAAGGATTAAAGACAGAAACGAGATGGAGTATGCCATGGCACCAACTCATGAAGAGGCTTTTACTAGCGTTGTTCGTTCCTTGATTTCATCATACCGTGATCTTCCATTAACTGTGTATCAAATAAATACAAAATTCCGAGATGAAATAAGGCCTAGATTCGGAGTGATGAGGAGTAAAGAATTTATCATGAAGGATGCTTATTCCTTTGATATGACTGAAAACAGGCTTGAGGCGTCCTATCAGGCGATGAGGAAAACCTATCGAAATATATTTAAAAGATGCGGTCTCTCAACCATCCCAGTTGAGGCGGATACAGGCTCAATGGGTGGCAGCGATTCCGAAGAATTTATGGTCGCATCGGATATAGGGGAGGAGGTGATCATCATATGTAATTCCTGTGGATATCAGGCCAATCAAGAGAGGGCGGAATACATGAGGGCTGACAATAATACAGGGGATATAAATCCTGAGGAATTACAGATTGTAGACACACCTAATGTGAAGACGATCGATCAACTGGTTTCTTTCTTCAGTTGTTCCCCTGATAGATTTCTAAAGAGCATTATATATGTTGCAGATGATGAGCCAGTAATGGCGGTTGTACCAGGCAGTAGGGAAGTGAATGAGCTTAAGCTTAAAAATTATATTGGCGCAACTGAACTCAGCATTGCGCCGGACCCTATAGTAGAAGCAGTAACATCCGCGCCTGTTGGCTTTGCCGGTCCTGTTAATGATTTTAATCTGAGAACTATCTTTGATATATCCATTAAGAATATAGGAAATGCTATCACTGGCGCGAATCAAAGGGATAAGCATTATATAGGAGTAAATCATGGCAGAGATTTTGAGATAAAGGATGAGGGGGATATCACTATTGCTGATGAGGGAGATAAATGCCCTAAATGCAAGAAGCCTATGATATCTAAAAAGGGCATAGAGGTTGGGCATATCTTTAAGCTTGGATATAAATATACTGAATCTATGAATGTTACAGTGCTAGATGAAGAGGGGAGGGCTTTACACCCAATAATGGGTTGTTATGGCATTGGAGTCAACAGGACAATGGCAGCAATAATTGATCAACATCACGATGATAAGGGTATTATGTGGCCAATATCAGTGGCACCCTTTCACCTTCATCTTATAGGAATCTTCAAGAATGACGAAGAGAAACAAATGGTTGATGAAATTTATTCTAATATTGATGATTTAGGTATTGATGTATTATATGATGACAGAAAGGTATCTCCTGGTTATAAATTTGCTGACGCGGACCTCGTAGGCATTCCTGTCAGAGTGACAATTGGAAAAGGCTACTTCAAAAATGGTGAAATTGAAGTGAAAGCGAGGAACTCCAATGATGTAAAAAGGCTTGTAAAGAATGAATTCATAGGCTTTTTGGAAGACCTCAAGAAGATTATTGAAGATGGGGATGTATCTATGCAAGAAATGCTTGAAAAGATGCTATAAACAATATATGATTCATAATATATAAGCACATCAAAATCTCAATAAACGACATGAATGTAAAAAGCTGGATGATTTATGACAGAATGAGAGCAACCTCCATTCCGCTCCCTTGAAGAAGAATTCAACTAGACGAAATCAATGGAAAGGTTAAACCCTATTTTATGTAAAATATCATTCTTATGTTCTTGCAGTCAAATTTTAATTGACGTCACGTAGTCGATTTAATATCTATAGTGATAAATACGGGGCGTGGCTCAGCCCGGTTAGAGCGCGTGGTTTGGGACCATGAGGTCGGAGGTTCAAATCCTCTCGCCCCGATTTTTGCGCCAGTAGCTCAATTGGATAGAGCAACGGCCTTCTAAGCCGTAGGTCAGAGGTTCGAGTCCTCTCTGGCGTGTATTCTAAATATATGATTGAGTAAAGGAGATATTTGACTAATTCACTATCTCCTTTTTTCATTAATCATATATTAAGGCCCTTAGCATAGATTCAAATTATATTGAATGCTTAAATATGCTTTTTGTGTTACGTCATTCGACAACAGAATAAGTAGAATAAAATTATGTTGACATGGGAATAAATTTGCCTTTTAATGACATCCATAAAATGATGGATCTTATGCTTATGATTCATTAAATTTATATATGGTGGGAGTAGCTCAATGGCAGAGCCCTGGATTGTGGTTCCAGTGGTTGCGGGTTCGAGCCCCGTCTTCCACCTATGCGCCTGTAGCTCAGTTGGATAGAGCGTCGGACTTCGAATCCGTGCGTCGCAGGTTCGAATCCTGCCGGGCGTGAATAATAGCATAAGCAACTATAGTCTCATATAGGTTTCCCAAATTAAAAGTATAAATCTTATACATAAGCAGCAAAACCCTGCTCTCTGATACCCCAATAAATTAATAATGATTTAAACTATATAATCTGCGTTAATACATTATTGCTTGCATGAAGTAAAATTCTGCACTACTCAGCATAATCCCTTTCTAGGAATATTTTCTCAGGATTATTCAGATGGCTATGCTTATAAATAGTAATAAAAAACAATATGGCACCTTATATCTTGGTTAGGAATGAAATCAAATGCCTATATAATAGCAACAAGGCAACCCCAAAGGATGATGAATATTGTATTATTCTTGAATTATTTCTATTTTTTCAAATTATTACATGCTTTTGTGTTGTAACCAAAAAATAATTATAATTTCAGGATAATGGCTTGACTTTTAGGGATGAATATTTATCGATATTCACAATAAAAATCCGATAAGTGACTATTATTTTAATATTATCAAACAAACGCTAATGTCGTTGGTGAGAATACACCCGATCCTCACTAACTGTAGAAATAAATAATTTGAAGGAGAATAAAAATGGGACCACTAGATGGAATTAAAATAATCGAGGTTGCTGGCATTGGGCCTGGACCATTCTGCGGTATGATGTTGGCAGATATGGGAGCAGAAATTATTCGTATCGATCGTATTAGTGGGGGATTGGGCAGCGGTATACCCAATGATGTACTTAATCGTAACAGACGCTCTATAGCTACTAACCTAAAATCTCCAGAAGGCATAGATATCGTGCTAAAGCTTTGTGAAAAGGCTGATGCCCTTTTTGAGGGTTTTCGACCTGGTGTTGCTGAATCACTTGGTATTGGCCCTGATGATTGTATGAAGCGTAATCCTAAATTGGTTTATGGTCGCATGACTGGATGGGGACAGGATGGTCCAATGGCTAAAGCTGCAGGACATGATATTAACTATATATCTTTAACAGGCGCATTGCATGCTATCGGACGCAAAGGCGAGCCCCCGGTTCCACCTTTAAATTTAGTTGGCGATTTTGGTGGCGGCGGCATGTTACTTGCATTTGGAATAGTATGCGCCCTATTGGAAGCGAACAAATCAGGGAAAGGGCAGGTGGTAGATGCCGCGATGGTTGATGGCGCAGCAGCTCTCATGGCAATGTTCTTTACATTCAAGAATATGGGCATTTTCGTTGAAGAGCGGGGGAGCAATATGCTCGATGGCGGTGCCCATTTTTATGATACATATGAGACAAAGGATGGCAAATACATCTCCATTGGTTCAATAGAACCGCAGTTCTATCAACTCTTAATCGAAAAGGCCAATCTGGACCCAGAAAAATTTGCTCCCCAAATGGATACAACAAAATGGCCAGAACTTAAAGCAGAACTAATTAGAGTCTTCAAGAACAAAACCCGGGATGAGTGGTGTGAATTAATGGAGGGCACAGATGTCTGCTTTGCACCAGTGCTCTCTCTTTCTGAGGCATTAAACCATCCTCATAACAAAGCCCGAAAGACACATGTTGAGGTAGACGGTATTATGCAGCAGGCACCAGCTCCTCGATTTAGTCGCACGGTTCCTGAAATCCGTTGTAATTCCCGTAATGTGGGTCAGGATACAATAGAAATATTAACTGAATGCGGATATACACAAAACGAAATTACAGAACTAAAGGAGAAAGGCACAGTATCAACGTAACTAACAAGATAAATGCCTTAACCCTAACTTCTTAATTGCACATTAGAAGGGATGTTTGTCATCCTGCCTAAAGAGTCTCCCATGGGAATAGCGTTACAATATTCAGAATCCCAAATCATGTAAAATGAGTGACTCCTATTTACATGACATATTTTTTCATGGTGTCTCGAAAAACATCGACCTGTTGTGCGCCAATGATTCGCTCTCTCTCTTCAATTATAAATGTTGGAATAGAGGTAACACCATTTTCAATAGCCTCTTGTCTTACCTCATCAATTCTTGCTCTATATTTCCTCTCACTCAATGCGTCTATGAGGCTATCCACGTTTAATCCCGCATCATGAGCTATCTCTTTAATCACTTCAATATGGCCAATATCCCTTCCATTAGTAAAAAATGAACGAAAAACCAACTCATGGAATTCATCAAACCGATTGTTCTCACGGGCAAATTCGCTTGCTATCAAAACCATTTTCGAATTTGGAAGAATGCTCATCTCGGTAAATGATAAACCAAAGGGCGCGCCTCTTAAACGAAGATTTTGAAGCATTTCTACTAATCTACTCCTAGGGAAAAGGCTAGAAATTAGCACACCACCTCTGGGTGTTTCCGGGTGAATCTCATAACCAAGCCATTCAACTTTGACATCGAATTCCTTCGTTAGCTCATCGACAAGCCCCTTGCCTATATAGCAGAAGGGTCAAATGTAATCAAAGAATACTCGAATGCTTATGCTCATCTATTCCTCCCTTCAGGTCATTGATTTATATTGCCTAATATATAGTTACGCACCAATAATGATTTCTATACTGAATTATAGACAAATCGTTTTTTTGTCAACCGTTAACCGAAAACAAAAAGACATGAAGTGATTGGATAAGCGGGATTATTTTCTAAAATACAATGTGGAGTTATCGAGTAACGTTGCTAACGTCTCAAAGGTTTCAGAATCTGCCGAGAGGTCTTGAGCCTTATTGGCATATTCCTGACTTAATTCACTTATTAAAGACATGGAATTCACAATCTCATCTGATGCAGTCTTCTGTTCCTCTGTTGCATACATGATCTCGTCCGATTTATCCTTAACATTATTCATCTCTTCATTCACAGCGTTGTTGGTATCAACCTGCTTTTCAATATATTCGGATATATTGTTCATCATTAGGCTAATGGAATTAAATCCTTCGATAATTTCGCTAATAACGTCAACGGTCCCTTTAATGCTCGACATCCCCTTTTGTATCTCTTCACTATTTATTATGATTAGTGAATCAATCTCTTTTAAACTCGAGGCGGTCTGATCTGCAAGCTTCGATATCTCATCAGCAACAACAGCAAATCCTCTTCCAGCCTCACCAGCTCGAGCCGCTTCAATATTCGCATTTAGCGAGAGTAGATTGATCTGTTCAGATATTTCATCAATTATTTCAATTACATTCATCATCCTTTTGGAACTGCCTTCAATCTTGATCATGCTCTGATTCATAATATTGAGGGATTCTTTGCCATTTATCGCTTTTGAAGAAAAATTATTGGTTCTCTTTTTTATTTCATCTATCTGCTCTCCTGACTCATTGATAATCAGAGACAATTCATCCACCCTGGTAATCATCGTCTCAAGGCTTTTATGCTGATCCAATGTTCCTTTAGCAATATTATCGAATCCGGCAGTTAACTCCTCTATCGCGGCCATAACCTCCTCTACTGTGGAGGCTTGATTATTTGCATTTGCCAGAAAGGTCGAAGTAGTTTTGGACAGATCGCTGGAAGAAGAGAACAACATAGTTGTCATATTCGTGATCATGCCTATTACTTTATTGGTCTTTGTCATAAGCATATTAAATAATGCTCCCGCATCATCCATCTCACTTTTAATAATAGATTTATATATTTTACACATTCTACAGGAGGCATAAGTTCCCTCTTTAATAAATCTGCATATCCCTTCCTGTTCTTTCTCTTCACTGAGTGTGCCAATCTCAAAGAAACATAAACCCTCTCTATTGTCATATTCAACATACTCTTCACTTTTAGAATGACGTGTCTTATTATAAACCTCGATCTTATTATGCGGAGATGATAGGGAATACCTGGTTGTTAAATCTCCTGAGGCGCCCTTTTTAAAGGTATTAATAAATTCTATAAAGGTACGCTTAATGCTATCGGATAAGAAATATGCTATGACAAGTGTCGATAAAATAAGTATTACAGACAGAATTGAATAAAGTATAATAGTATTATAAACCGTGCTAAATGCCTCTCCTGTTTCTATCTCGAGCAACAACATCCATTTAAAATAACTGAACCACTTCCATACGCCTATTACCTCCTCTCCCTTATGATTTATGTATATATCATAACCGGCCCTAACTGTTCTGAAGCATTCCCGGACACTATCCACAAGCTGACCACTTTGAGGATTAATTATTCTATAGCCCTCTGATGTAGATTTATTAGCTAAATAATAATCGGAAAAATCTCCTCTGTTGTATCCAAATTCATATTCTCCGGATGAACATAATATCCTCCCTCCGGAATCTATAAGATAAGCCTCGCCTCCTTCCCCTACATCAATTCTGGAAAAGGAATCATCAAGTATATTCATATTTATATGCGCTATAATATAACCTACAATTTGACTCTTCTCATCACCCCCCTTATATATTGGATAACTTATTGGTTGAGACATCATTGCTCCCTTCTCATCCCTTATCACAATTGCATCATAGATATGCACATCATTAGTCCCCTTGATCTCGGTCAATATGCTATCACTGATTGGCTTATTCTTATCTGAATAGTAAAATATATCCCAATTGCTATCTACTAGCTCAATCGTCTCGAGTTCCTGTCGTTCATTCATTATAGACTTCAGGAAATATTTCATCTCATCAAAACTATCCTGTTCAATCTCATTATTATAAGAATCATGAGTAACCTTTATTATTCTTTTGTTTCGAGCTATTCTTTCAATGGCTTCAATGTTGTTTTCAGTTAAATATTCAATATATTCAAATTCCTTTGTTATTATCTCCTTAAAGTGATTTATTATAAATTCATAAATATTATTTCTGGTATAGAAAAAATTAATGCACAAATATACAGTTAAAATTAACAGGGAAAGACCAATAAGAGTAGAAGTAACCCGTTTCCTTATACTCATCTCATTAAAAAATGAGAATAGCTTTTTCATAGATCATCTCCTTATGATTGCATAGAATAGTCTGAGAATAAGGCTATTCATTCTTTATATGACACCTTCCACAGGCCTTTGGGCCTGATGTTTCTCTGTGGCAATCATGACATTGTTGATGAAACGCGTCCTTGAGGTTCACTATCTCTCGCTGATCCTTCTTTAAATGACAGGTTGCGCATTTCTTATTAGTCGCCTTATGGTGACAATCAACACATTCAGTATTGTACTTCTCAATATGTTCAAGGTGATTGAACATGATCTCCGATTTTCTATGCCCTGTTTTCGGGAGTATGATAATTTTCATATCCTTAAGTTTTTTTTTCGGTTTTGAGGAATCATTCTGATCCGCAAAAGAAATGGTCATTGTTATGTAAATGAGCAAATATAATAAATATATAATTGTCCTTAAAAGCATTTTCTATACTCCTTAATATTTTGGAGTCTATTTCTTTAAGTTAACATATCAATGCCGGATATAATCAAATTCAGCATACCTTGAAGCGTTTGAGGGCGCGATCTCCTTCAATAACATGGATTGCGCATGCCAAGCAGGGATCAAAGGATCTAACAACTCTAGCCGCCTCAATAGGATTGTGTTTATCAGATATTTTAGTTCCGGATAGAGCCTGTTCCACAACCCCCAAGTTGCCATCATCATCCCTTGGACCGATATTCCACGTTGTTGGCACCACACACTGATAGTTATCTATTTTATAATCTTTGATAACCATCCAATGTCCCAAAGCGCCTCTAGGCGCTTCAGTAAGCCCCATGCCTTCGCCCTTATCGGGAATCCTGTATTGCGTTCTGGATGGAGAGCCGATCTTAACCTCTTCAATCCAGTTCCTTGCCTGTTGACATAGAATTTTGCATTCCAATACCCGCGCGGCGTGACGGCCTATAACAGAGAACAGCGATGTTATGTCCGCGCTAAAAATTCTTAAAAGTGAATCCACCTCTCCCTTAACAACACTACTGCCCGAAAGATAGCTGACAACGATCCTGGCAAGCGGTCCCACCTCATAGGGCATTCCATTATATCGAGGCGCCTTTACCCATGAATATGCGTCTTCCTTATCTCTATGCGCGACTGTTTCACCCCTTGACGGATGAAGTCCACTCATAGATTTGTAACGAGAATGCTGTACATATTCTTTAATCTTAGCAGGATCAAACCTTCTTAGCCTCGTCTTCTGAGCCACACCCCTATGAAACAGGAACTCTTCATTCAGGTCATCACCAAAAACACCAAATGAAAGGAATGAATAATATCTTCCCATGGAAAAATATTCAGGAAATGCCTTTGCCACCTCAAGAATATCATTAAGATATATTTTGTTTACAAAGACTTCTATTTCTTCCAATAAACTTTTATACTCTTTCAATTTATCCTTTGTGACCTTTTGTGACACCCCGCCAGGAAGCAGACTTGCGGCATGGGGTATCTTGCCTCCAAAGATTGCGGCTAGCTTATGCGCCTTCATCCTAATATCCAAAGCCATTACATAGTGTGAGATTAGGTCAATATTCAAGCCTGTATCCTTAATATAGAAATCCTCTCCTTCATACCTGGGAAGAAATGGCGCAAGGGCTGTAATTTCATTGGGAGTTCCGCTCTTCTTTTGGAGTTCTATGTTAGCCCATGATTTTAGATTATTGAGAGCCTTGTTTTCTCCACTATATTTAAGAAGCGCTTTAATATCTACATAATCCAGCGCTGCAAGATGATAAAAATGAATTATATGCGATTGCAAATAATTTGCCGCAAGTATTAGGTTTCTCAATATCATTCCATTCCTGGAGGGTTTAATATTAAAAGCCGATTCCAAGCATTTACTCGATGCCACAGCATGAGATATGGGGCAAACCCCGCATATCCTTTGGGTTATCATATTTGCATCCACAGGGTTTCTTCCCTTTAAGAGCATTTCGAAACCACGAAACATATCACCCTTGCATTTAGCGTTATTCACCGTCCCATTGGACACATCAATTTCTATTGATAGATGTCCTTCAATCCTGCTTAATGGATCAATTAGTACCTTAGACATTATTTATTCCTCTCTCTATTCGATGGGTTGAATACTCAAATGGATTACCCGCTTCTTCGCTGTCAATCACCTCACCCTCCTTACACTCAGCCATCCTATGCATATATAGTCCTCTATTGCCTGTGTCTGGGAACACCTTCTCCGTACATCCAATACAGCCCGAACCGCAATCTGTACATGAACTCACGCCATCCATCCATTTTCTCTTGGGTATGTCACAGTTTGAGTCTATGCCAAGGCATCCAAGCAGATATAGACAACCCTCATCACCCCAAAACTGAGCAAACTCTCCCTTTTTATATTTGGGAAGATGTTCACACATGTCATGCACCGTTTTAGCGAAAAAATACTTAGGCCTGTTGAATTCATCGAGTTCAGGCTTGCCATATAGGAGATAATGCACAATCGTTCCTGTAATCCAATCCGGATGTGGCGGACAACCGGGAACATTGATGATCGATCTTTTAGGAAGAATATCGATAACCGATTTCGCGCCAGTAACATTGCCCCTTGCTGCAGGTATACCGCCAAATGCAGCGCACGTTCCAACAGCGATCACAGCTTTTGCATTATTACCGAGTTCTGAAACCCACTTTTCAATATCCACATGATCATCCTTGACAATACCGAGTGTGCAGTATTCGTTTCCTTTTGTAGGTATGGAGCCCTCAACAACTAGAATAAAATCTTTTCGCTTCTTCTTAAGAGCATCCTCTATTACATCAATCAACACATGCCCTGTACCAGCGCTTATGGTCTGATGAAAGTTCAGGCTGATATATTTTGTAATCAGTGTTGCTGCATCAGGCTTTGTTGTGTTTAATAGCGAAACAGAACATCCTGAACAGGACTGACCCTGCAGCCATATGACAGGGGTTGCCTCTATCGCCTTTTGTATCTCCTTTTTGCAGCCTTCAAGCACAGCTGAGGGAATACTCAATGCAGCAACTGTGCCTCCGAATAACTTAAGAAAATCCCTTCTATTTAGATTAAATGAATTATTATCCGATTTCATCGTATTCCTCAATAAATGCAATAATGAATAATTTCACAGCCAAATCAAAAACTCTTTAATTCTTTGAAATTGCAAAATAGCAAGTATTCAATCTCAGTTAATACCTTAACAGGAATTATACATGAAGGATCATTTTCACACTCCATGTAGAATTATCATTTAACCAAAACAGGTCTATTTCTGAGATATCATGTTATCTTTTCTTTTATGACATCCATCACAATCGATAGGACCATTTTTTTTGCTTAGGATAGGGCCCTTATCTTTTCTCTTATGACATTCCTTACAGAAGACATGCATTATGCGCATTCTTGATTCACCTGTATGACAATTTGAACATTTTTTCTCCTGCTTCATGTCCACACTATCAGTAACACTACTATTATGGTGACATACAATACATTGTACTCCCGCTTTTTCATGAAGAAGGCGAATGTTTTTGTTATATACACCATTAGAGCTATATTCTTTTTTCGTTTCTTCATTTAGATACTTTCTATTTCCTTCAACATGGCATTCAACGCAGGATATAGGGCCATTGTTTTTCTCTTTATGGCACTTTATACAGAATTTATGAAGATGTGTTGCACCCTGTAGCCCCTTATGACAATAAACGCATTTCTTGATTCTTGAATCATTCTTCTCCTTTCGATGACAGGTAATACAAGGGACTCCGGTCTCCTCATGAACCTGATGAGAGAGGTTAACCTGAGTCATTCGGGAGGTTGTCTTCTTAATGCCTTTTTTAATATCAGAGATGGTTACAAAAGCATTAACACTGGATATTGAAACAATATCTGTTCCGCTTTTCTCTTCTGAACAAGATATTGATAGCAATGCTATTGTGCATAATAAAAAGTATATATTCCATCTTTCAGATAAATTCATTCTTATGTTCTCTGCTTTTCATCTTAATATTCAACATATTGAAAGTGTATCCAATACTGATCTTGCTAAGATTATATTTTATTTTTTTAAGAAAGTCAAAATTTATTTTATTCCATGAGAATAGAATTTTTTCATAATATGATCAGATCATATAATAGCTTATCAGCTTCAACACCATAGTGGATATATAGAGGGTAGTAGCAGTGTAATGTATTTAGTGATAATAGCTTTTGATAATGGGATTTTTTTACGGATGGTGGGATGGATTGGTATATTCCCAATGCTGTATGCAAAGATTTAGTTGGGGTATATTACATATTATATATCTCTTCTCCTAATGTATGAACCCAATTCTCTTTTAATACTCTATCCGTCTCTTCTATCTTATCAACACCGAGTATTATTATGGCCTGTTCGCTAATCCGGCCGAGAAATGGATAAAGGTAGTGAACATTAATATTAGCTGCCTTGAGTGGCTGTAGGACTGCGTTGAGACCCCCTGGATGATCAGGTGTTTCAACTGCCAGCACATCGGTTTCTTTTACGTTATAATTATTTGATTTAAGGATATTTATCGCCTTTGGAGGATCATCAACCACAAAACGGACTGTGCTGATATCCGAGGTATCCGCAACGGAGATGGCTCGTATATTAACCCCCTCCTTCCCCATAATGTCGCTAATATCGCTCAATTTCCCTGGTATATTTTCCAAACTAACTGAAAGCTGTTTTATTACCATTCTCCCACTCCTTAAGATAATTATATCCGAGGAGCATGGCCTCTCTGTTTTCCTTTAACAGCTTGGCTTTCTTAGCTCCAAGAATTTCAGGAAGATTTTTTATTATACTATCAATAGAGATTATGTTGCTAATTCGAATATAGGCTCCGAGTATTACCATGTTTGCCACCTTCCTGCTACCCAGTTCTTGCACAATTTCAAACAAAGGTATTCCTAGTATTTCAATATCCCCTCTCACAGAATTTGGATTAATCAATGATGAATTATACAATAAAAAACCACCAGACTGGAGCAGGCTTTGAAACCTGACAAAAGAGGGCTGATTCATTGCAATTATAAACTCCGGTTCTGACGCAATGGGTGATGCAATCTCTTCATCGGATATGGTAACTGTGCAGTTTGCGGTTCCTCCCCTTACCTCTGTGCCATATGAAGGGAGGTAGGTAACATACTTGCCTTCTAACATAGCGGCCTTTGCCAATATTTGTCCCATAGATAGAATTCCCTGACCGCCGAATCCGGAAAATATAGTTTTTATTAACATTTTACTTCTTTCATTATACCAAGTGTAAATTCTTTTGTCATGACTTCATCTATCCATTTGCATGACTGTAAAGGATCCATCTTCCAGTTTGTTGGGCATGGTGATAATATTTCAACAAGGGAAAAACCCGTTTTATTCAATTGATGCTGGAAGGCCTTTTGTATTGATTTTTTAGCTTTTTTAATATTTGCCGGACTGTTAACTGCAGTACGTTCAATATAGGAGACGCCATCAAAAGCGGATAAGAGTTCACTCATTTTAATCGGTTGTCCCTCATTTTGGGGATTGCGGCCGTAAGGCGATGTAGTTGTCTTCTGTCCTATAAGTGTTGTAGGCGCCATCTGTCCACCGGTCATTGCATAGACTGCATTATTGACAAAAATAGCTGTAATAAACTCACCCCGATTCGCTGCATGTATTGTCTCAGCCGTTCCAATGGCAGCAAGATCACCATCGCCCTGATAGGAGAAGACGAGGCAGTTAGGCTGCACTCGCTTAATGCCAGTGGCAACCGCTGCGCCGCGCCCATGAGGCGCCTCAACCATATCAATGTTCAGATAATTATAAGCCAATACTGAACATCCAGGTGGTGGTGTGCATATCGCTCTGCCCTGAAGATCCATTTCATCAAGGAGTTCAGCTATTAGACGATGAATGATGCTATGTCCGCATCCAGGACAATAGTGCATCGGGATTCTTTTTAATGAATTTGGTCTCGAATAGAACTTCCTCATCCCTTCCTTGTCCTTTGTGATTGGTGATAATGACGTGCCATTATTCGGGCAAGTTCAGATGGTGTTGGAACAACAGCCCCAGGCCTTCCATAAAAATGGATATGTCCTCTGCCATCGAGCGAAAGCTTAACATCATCTATCATCTGTCCTGTGCTAAGCTCAAAGACAAAAAAATCATTGATGATCCGAGATGTATCCTTGATCACTTTTGTCGGGAAGGGCCAGAGTGTCTTAGGCCTTATCATCCCTATTTTAATATTTTCATCCTCCTTTCGGAGTCTCTTAATTGCTCCCTTAGCAATTCTCGCAGCTGTGCCATACGCTAAAACAGCCATATTTGCGTCATCAAGAAGGTAGGTATCATAGAGCACCTCAGTCTGTTCAATCTTTCTGTATTTTCTAAACAACTTCCAGTTGTGATCTTCCAGGTCTTTGCCTTCCACAAAAAACGACTTGATTACTCGTGGCCCCCTCCCCTTGGCGCCATTAACAATGTAATCCTTCTTTACAGGTGTCTTCTTCTTAGCATTAGGGATTATCACCGGTTCCATAATCTGACCGAGCATGCCATCTCCCAATACAATTACAGGCATTCTATAGTTGTCAGCCAAATCAAATGCATTATAGGTCATGTCAGCCATCTCCTGAACTGAGTCTGGCGCAAGGACAATGGTTCTGTAATCACCATGACCACCACCACGCGTTGACTGAAAATAGTCGGCTTGAGAGAATGATATATTGCCAAGGCCAGGTCCTCCCCTCACAATATTCACAATTACAGCAGGGAGTTCCTGGGCAGCGAGGTATGAGATGCTCTCCTGTTTAAGGCTGATGCCAGGACTGCTTGAAGAGGTCATTACCCTGGCTCCGGCAGCGCTAGCGCCAAGAACCATATTTATTGCAGAAAGCTCGCTCTCCGCTTGAATAAACACACCACCAGGAACCTCAGGAAGCCTCTGCGACATGTACTCAGGCAATTCATTCTGCGGGGTTATTGGATATCCGAAATAATAGGTGCATCCGGCCTGAATTGCCGACTCACCAATTGCGCTGGTCCCATTCATCAGCACTCTATTCACGATACACCTCCACAGCAGCCTCAGGGCACATAATAGCGCAAATAGCACATCCTGAGCACTCCATTCCATCACTGAATTCTGCGTAATAGTACCCCTTAGTATTAAAATCATCTGATAAATGGATAGTGCCTTTGGGGCAAAACTCGATGCAAAATTTACAACCTTTGCAGAATTCCTTATCTATGATTATTCGTCCCTTCATATTTATATCAAACTACTCTGTATATTAGTCTCGGGTTCAAGGATAGAAATCATGCTAATCACTATTCATCCTTTCCCCTTAAGCCAATATGAAATATTACACTCACCGTAAGGATAAAATCTCTGCTAAACATCACTTTAAACCCTAATATAGTGTTTTTGGGAATATATTATCTATTAAAAAGCATTACAAACAATCTAACTTCAAATTCGAGTACTCATTTATCACCTTTGCTAAGGGATAGCATATGAGAGGATTGAATCTTTTTAGGTTCATAATTTACTTTTTGGCCTTTAAACTACATAACTATTTTATAAGTCAATTCGTTTTTTATTTAATGCCATTTTTTATGTTAATCCACAATACATAACGCTCACACTTTAGCATATTCATCATTCATTTATGGTTATTTTTCTTTTTTCCGAAGCCTAAGCAATTGTAACAATTTATTATTTTTTGGGGTTCTTGAATTTTTTAATGGAGATATTCTTTCACTTATAAATTTGACATCCTCTACAGAATAAAATGCTTTTGGATTAAAACTTTTAATGATACCAACAACATCTTCAAGGTTATGACGATCAATTATTGTATAAATGACGTTTACTTTGCCACATGCTCCTTCAGCATCTATCACTGTAACCCCGTAACCATCAGCCTTAAGATATTCTATAAGTTGAGAAGCATCCCTTTTAGTAATAATTCGTATTAGCAATATACCCACGGCTAATCTCTCTTCAATGAATATTCCCACAAAATTTCCAGCAGCAAACCCGCCTGCATATGCGATAAAGCAGCCGAAGTTATTTAAATTCTGCATAATCTGACCAATTGCACAAAGCCAAATTAGTATTTCAAAGAAGCCTAGCAATGGAGAGAGCACCTTATTCCCCTTAGATACAAATATAATGCGTATTGTGCCAATCGAAACGTCACAGACGCGTGCAATGAAAATAAGAAGAGGAAGGATAACATAAGAAAAAATATCAAAACTAATAATTGATGTAATATTCACCTTGTTGCCTCACTGATATAACTATAACCTGCTACATTTAATTCTCTTACACTGAAAAATGAGCTCGCACCACTAACTATTTTATTAATTTTAAAAAATATTATATAATTATCCTCTCTTAATAAATTTTGCAAAATATTAAAGGAGGAAATTCTAAATATTTGTGGCTTTGCTCTAAACAAAGCATATAAATATGCTAAATCACATTTCATCTTCATTTATTCCAACATTTAAGATCGATTTTTAGAAGTAGAATAAATATTTTTACAATTATAATTATCAACTGTTTTTTATGTTTAAAAAATAATTTAGAAAAACAATATTGACTTGACAAAATTCAACATTGGACCCATATTACCATATGAGCATATGGTAATATGGAGGACATAAAAAAAGCAAGGAAAATATTGAAATCACTCGGCGAGGACACGAGACTTCGAATAATAAATCTTCTGCATATACGTTACATGAATGTTTCTGAATTAAGCCAGGTTCTCGATGCCACACAACCCAGCATCTCAAAGCACCTAACACGATTAAGGCTTACAGGCATCGTGAACGAGGAGCGTGAAGGACAGTTTACTAATTATCATTTAATAAAGTCAGATGATAAATTTCAGAGAGACCTAATAAATACTATAATAAAAAAATTATCAGATTCAAAAACGGCAAAAGAGGATATAGAAAAGCTCAAAAAGCTCGATTCTTAAAGATATTCATGAAGGACTATTTATAAGTCATCTACATATTATCGCTAGGAGGAAGTAGAAGCATGAAGAAGTTACAATTAGCTCTGGTGGTTTTGTTGGTGATTATTTACTCAATTGAGTGTAAATCAATTCAAAAATCTGATCCTTTATGCCCTGCAGGAGACGTGACGTCAGGGGCTATCACAGATGATCAAGATGATAGTAAATCTTCTGAAGAGGGTGAATCTTTAGATACTACATCTGAAAATGAAGAAGAAAATGAGCAGGATGATGAATACCAAGAATATGAAGATCAAGGAGAGTATGAAGAGAGTTATTAAAACACTAACGATTACAATCAATCTTGAATTATTAAATCAGCACAATATTACGTCTAATTATAGTAAAGACAGGTAGTGAAATTCATAAGAAGAAGATGGAGGCTGGCAAATACTAATTATTGTTCACAAAAAAGTTATATTTTCCTAAAAGCAGGAATCTAATAACTTATTTATAAAAATCTGAAAATAAATAATTATATGGAGCAAGATAATGATTAATAGCTTATTAAAAATTATACTTTTATGTGTTGTTTCGCTATCTATTTGTTTTTCTCTTACAGAATGTTCAAAAGATAAACAAAATAATCCTACAGAATCAGTTGAACAGGAAGAGCCACTTGATGATGAATATGAAGAATAATATTTTACTATAAATGACGATTTGGATTAACAAGGAAATGTGATAATATTTAGGAGAAGAAAAGTTGTGTATACTACAAAATGAGATGTATTCCTAATTACATGAACTTGATAAATGCATAAATTATAAAATATGATGATTGCTTTTTTCATAAGCTATTAAAATATTTAATAAGCAAGCTTTTATACAGAGTAAATTTTGAACAAAAAGGAGAGGGTGTTATGACTGTATTAAATTTTATAATTGCCATAATTGCTTTAATTCTCTCAATCTATGCACTGCGTAAAACAGGTGGACTTGGGGAATTACGAAAAAGCACATCAACTATCCTTGAGAAGATGCAAAAAGCTGTAAGCGAAGATAAAGAAACTGGCGATAAAAATGACTGACAAAAGAATAGCAATACCTGAAGGCACTGTTGAAAAATCAAAGGGTACAGTTTTATCAAGAGTTAAATTGGTTACAGCCATTTTGTTAGGGGTACTGATAATAATATTTGGCATTCAGAACAACAAAACAATAGCACTGAAATTTGCAGCATGGGAGTTTGAGACAAATATCATCTTACTGATATTTTTAGTTTTGGCTATAGGTGGGGCTATTGTTGCCATTGTTACTTTAACATCGCTTGCAAAAAAACACAAAGAGACAAAGAGGTTGAATAAGGAAATAAAAGAGTTAAAAGATAGAATCATAAAAAACGACAGAACAAGCTCATAACAATGACAGCAATTGTTTGATGCTATGTTAAGGTGATACCTCATATTCAGTTTATAAAACATACTTTAATTAATTATCCACAACTATAAAAAGATAGGATCAAGAGTATTATAGGATAGGGACTGCCAATTATGGTTAAGGGGATGCACTTGTCCTACTATTTAGTAAGAGATCCTTTTTTGAAAGCAGGCCAAAATGGTTAATATCAAAATGTGACAGAGGGCATGTGCCCGAATCATATCATAATTATATTTTCAAGAATACTATTCGATCAAATATCCCGCTGAATAGTCAATAGTCTCCTTTCTTGCGCCATTTGTTTGAGCATATGTATTGATCTTTCGCCAATATCACCTAAAGAAAGCGTATACTCATTCACATATAGATTGATATGTTCATCTATAACATGATCTTCCAGCTCCTGTGCATATGATTTAATGAAATCCCGTGACGCGTTTCTATTTTGCTCCGCAAATTGAATAGATTTTACAAGAATTGATTCAATATCCCTTTTATATTGAAGTGTGGTTTGATCCCTTCTAATTGCAATACATCCCAGAGGGATAGGCATCCCTGTCTCCTCTTCCCACCATTCACCGAGGTCTATAATCTTCACACAATTGTAATCCTGATAAACGAATCGGCCTTCATGTATGATAAGGCCAGCATCAAATCTCCCAGACTGCACACCTGGAAGTATCTCATCGAATCGGGCTACCTGAATATTAGAAACATCTGGATAGACGATTTTCAAGAGAAGATACGCTGTGGTGTATCTTCCAGGAATGGCTATCGTAGCTTTGGAAATTGGAATGTTTGACGACCTTGCGACCAACAAGGGTCCACACCCATAACCCAACGCTGCCCCTGAATCGAGGAGTTCGTATTTCTCACTCAATTGAAGATAGGCATAGAATGAAAGCTTTGTAATACGAAAATCACACGAAAAGGCCTTCATATTCAAATCCTCAACATCATGAACGTATGGGGTGAAATGAAATGGTTCAGTATTGATCAAGCCATGAAGCATTGCATGAAACACAAAGGTGTCATTGGGACATGGAGAGAAAGCGATATCCAGCGTGGTCATGACTGATCCTTTTGGCAGACAATAATGATAGCAATACCGAAGGTTTGAAAATAATGACAGATTTCGACAAAACCGTGTTTTTCCAGCATGAACTTTAGATTTTCAGGGGACATAAAGGTGGCAATGCTCCTTGATAGATATCGGTAGGCCATTGGTTTAAAGGACATTAGCCCTCCTACAAATGGCAACATTATATTAAGGTATAGCGAATACAAAAATCTAATAACGATATTTTCAGGTCGAACAAGCTCCAATAATATAAGCTTTCCGCCTTTGGTTAATATTCGCCTGACTTCAATCATAAAAATATCCAGATCAGGGATATTGCGAACACCAAATGCGATTGTTGCTAAATTGAAGCTATTATCCTTTAATGGCAACGAGCTAACATCAGCTACAATTGAACGATCCCTAAGCGCCCTTCTCTTTACACCCTTACGTATCATATCGATGCTGAAATCAATGGGAAAGACCTCTATACCCCTTTTATGAAAAAGCTTAGTGACATCCCCCGTTCCGCAGCATAGATCAACAGCCCGAATGTTATGCAAAATATTGATGTAGCTCAGCATTTCTCTGCGCCACCGCATATCAATTCCAAAAGATAACACCCTATTAGCGATATCGTAGGTGGATACTATTGATTTGAACAAACCCCTAATAAACCTTTTTTTGTCTTCGGGATTGTCATTATTGATCTCATAACCGAGTCTGCTCTTCATTAAAAGCTCCTGATAGCATTATATTCAGAATCTCTTTGAACAGGAACCCTGCCAGCATTTTTGATTATATTTATGAGTTCAGGGATGTTTGTCTTTGTTTTAATGCCTGTCGCTTTTACAACCACCTCTTCCATGAGCACCCCGCCCATATCATTAGCCCCCATTGCTAGAGCGATCTGGGCGAGTTTTAATCCCTCTGTGAGCCAACCTGCCTGTATATATTTAATGTTATCAAGAAATATTCTTGAAATAGAAACCATTTGGAGATACTCAATCCCAGTCGCTGGCAGGATATTGTCAAGGCATGTATTGACAGGAGAAAACGACCATGGGATGAAGGCTCGAATGATGCCTGTTTCATCCTGAATATCCCGTATCACCTTCAGATGCTCAATCCTCTCCTCAATACACTCTCCCATCCCATAGGTCATTGTTGCTGACGACTTAATCCCATGACGACAAAGAGCGCGCATAACCTCGCACCATTCATCCTTTGTTAATTTCTTGGGACTAACCCTTTTCCTAATTCTATCTACTAAAAGATCAGATGCGCCGGGCACAGAATCAAGGCCTGCGTTTTTTAATGCGCTTATAACCTCATCCAGCGTAATAGCTTCCTTTTGGGAGATATGCATCAGTTCTGCCGGAGAAAAAGAGTGGAGGTAGATATCAGGGAAACTGCTTTTTATGGTTCTCACCATAGCAAGATAGGTGTCCAATGTATAATTAGGATGGAGTCCCCCCTGGAGCATAACCTGTGTTCCCCTTAATATTTGAAGCCCCTCAACCTTTTTGCATATATTGTCTATTGTAAGTTCATAAGCGCTAATGCTCTTAGCGCCAGCGTGAAAGGCACAAAATTCACATCCAGCCTCGCATATATTAGTAAAATTGATAATTCGATCAACAATAAATCCCACCTCTGCCTTTGGAGATGCCAATCTTCTTCTCATATCCCCAGCTGTGCCCAGCTCGACAAAACCCCATTCGAATAACGCTCTGGCTTCCTGGGTGGATATTCGTTCTCCCCTATATATCCTGTCAACAAGACTATTGCTTTCCCTATCTTCAAACATTTAAACTTTCCACCTCTTGACCGGCATTAATCAATTGTTAGATATTTTAATGACGCAACCTTTTTAATCAATCCCAACTCCCCGGCTATGGAATGATAAAAATCTAATGCCCTTTTTAAATCCTTAGTGAACTCGAATTGTAGATTACTATAATACTCATCAATGTTATAAAAGACATTGGGATACTTTTCTCTTGCCTTGAGAATAACGTTTTCTTTTTCCTTTTCAAGACAGAGCAGGGAATTGTGATAGGATTGTATAACAGACCTTATGTCTGAAGCATACCTTTCAATAATTCTTTCTCGAATGGAAAATACTGCAAAGACTATTGGGAAGCCGGTCTGTTGAAACCAGAGCTCACCCAGATCATATACATAGGGAACGGGTTCATTATGGGGGATCATAGCCTCATTGCCAATAATCAATGCGGCATCCATATGCTTTAGGTCAGGAAAAGGATCGGTTGTAAAATATAACGGATTAACCCTATAATAATTTTGCAACAAAGCTTTCAACATCACACATGATGTATGTGATGCGCTGGTGATTCCGATTCTCTTGTTATTCAGCTTTTCAATGGGTATCTTGCTTGCAAGTATTACTGAACCGACGTATCCTGCTGAACTTAGGCAGAACTGCGGAAGCAGCATAATCTCATCTGCAATGTCCGCGCAGGTTGCCGCGGAAATAGGACTCATATCGAGTTCATGAGAATGCATCATCCGATTGAGTTCGTTAGGATACCCCGGTATAACACATACCCCCTTTAAATTCTCCTTCTCAAACATATAGTGATAGAAGGGATAACAATTCAGATAATCAATATAACCGAGTTTCATTCTGTTCCTCCCTTCAATTGATTGTATAATTTGCTGTAGACCTTATAGGATTGAATCGCGCCTCTTCGATAAGCCTTCGCAGGAATGACTCTGAGCCATAATCCGGTGTCTGTGCCCCGGCAGAATGCACGATCTTTTCATTATTATATGTTGCGCCCATCTCATCAACACCAAATTTCAGAAGCACTTGAGCCATTTTATCTCCAACATACATCCACAGCGACTTTAGATGAGTCACATTATGCAGATAAATTCTGCTAGTTGCATAAATCCGAATATCATCAAATCCTGTGATTGTGGATCGATTGGATTTCATTCTGGCATTGCGATCGTGATACAGAAGTGGGACAAAGGTTTTGAAGCCACCTGTCTCCTCCTGCAGGGATCTTATCCGCGAGAGATGATCAACAATATCCTCAACACTTTCAATATGATTGTACAGCATAGTTGCATTTGTTTTAATGCCCATTTTATGGGCTGTACGCATAACATCTATCCACTCTTCTCCTGTTATCTTTTTTGGCGTGATTACGTTTCTCACTCTAGGCGAAAAGATTTCTGCGCCACCCCCAGGCAATGCCCCCACACCAGCATCAATAAGCCTTTTGAACACCTCCTCCAATGACATACTGTTCAATCTTGCAAAATGATCATACTCAACCGCTGTAAAGGCCACTACAAAAATACTCGGTTTTATGCTCTTTATGCGTCTTATCATTGATTCGTAGTAATCAATAGTGAGTGTAGGATGGAGACCCCCCACAATATGAACCTCATCTATGCCAAGGGGGAGAGCCTTTCGAATCCTTTCCTCGATCTGCCCAAGTGTCATACAATAAGCATCCTCGTCATCTTCATCCCTGGAGAATGCGCAGATGGGACAGCGCAGTTGACAGATGTTGGTGTAGTTCAAATTGATGTTAACGCCATAATAGGTATTATTACCATGCAATTTTGATCTTAGGAAGTTAGCGATGCTACCGAGATCAAGGATATCATTTGTAGTGAGCATATACTCTGCGTCTGAATCGCTTACAGGGACTCCCTGGCATACCTTTTCTGCTATGCTTCGAAGCTCTCTATTTTTTATTTTATTTTGTAGTTCCACTGTTGATTATACTCAAATTATTATATCAGGAGAGACCAACGTTTCCCCAACTCTTGAACAATGCGTGTTCCTTGCCCAATAGATTTAGAATTCTGCCGATAACAAAGTCTATTACATCATCAATTGACCTAGGGTGTGTATAAAATCCTGGCACTGGCGGCACAACGTCCACGCCTGCAAGACCTGCTTTATACATATTCTCTAAATGAATAATACTCATGGGAGTCTCCCTTGGAACGATTATGCATCTTCGCTTCTCCTTTATAGCCACATCGCAGGCCCTGCTTATTAGTGAGTCAGCATAACCATGTGATATAGAAGCCAGGGTTTTCATGGAGCATGGGATGACTACCATAGCCTCAAAGGATGTTGAGCCGCTGGCTACAGGTGAAAATAAATCCTTATTATCATACTCATGAAAGTGATCCAATCCTTGCGCTACACCGCGATACATCAATAATTCCTTTAAGGATGTGTAATTCTCTTTATTATGGCTTACCTCGCAACCTATGATTCGCCAAGCAGTTTCTGACACAATCGCCACGACCCTCTCTCCTGAGTTGAGGAGTTCCTCAATAAGCCTAATTCCCAATATGGATCCGCTAGCACCTGTAATTGCTGTTACTATCATTACATTCCATCCTTTAAAAGAGTGATTCAATTAGAACCCCCACAAAAAGCAATGGGGAGATATACCTGTTAACCGCTAATATCCTTTCAATAGCGGAAGAAATTTCATCGTGCCGAGCAAGTCTCTGTTGATAGATTAATATTCCCCCAATACCTACTGCTGCAATCCAAAATGAAAAATTTCTGTGCGTGAACCATCCTATGAATATTAGAGCGATAAAGGATAATATATAGCTGAACGCTGAAATGAACAAAGCCCGCCTCACCCCAAGGATAGCTGGTATTGAATAGAGCCTCTCAGTAATATCAAACTCCATATCCTGAATTGCATAAAGGATATCAAGCCCAGCGATCCAGCATAGGATAATAAATCCAAGAATCAAGGGGATCAAGTCAAATTCACCCTTTACAGCAAGATATCCGCCAATAGGAGCCGCAGCCTCAATGAACCCAAGATAAAAATGTGAAGATGATGTAAAACGTTTGAAATAGGAATATGTATAGAGCATTGTAACAGCGACAAAGGACAGATAAAAACATAGGGGATTGAACATGTATGATGCGCCAACAAATACAATCGATGCTGTTATGCCTAACATCCAAACCTGTATAGGCTTAACCTCTCCCTTTGGTATATGACGATCTTTAGTTCTGGGATTTATGGCATCAATCCTGGCATCAATTACCCTATTAAATGACATTCCTGCGGTCCTTGCGGCAACAAGGGCTACCGTGACTAGAATCCAGATCACCAGCGATCCCCCACCTGCGAATAACACACCTATATAGGCAAAGGGAAGAGCATAGAGAGTCTGGTCTATAAGAATAAGTTTAGAGAACCTACTAAAATCCATATTCCTTCCATCGTCTATTCACTATCTCTTTTATTATATCATCCATTACAATCTCATCCGGCCATTCCCGACCCATTCCTTCCTCACGGGTCTTTCTTGTTGCGTCTATGCCCATCTTCCCTCCAAAATTGGGATACGAGGCTGAATGATCAAGGGCGTCTAAGGGTCCTTCAGATATGAGGATGTCCCTCTTGGGATCAACATTATTCAAGAGTTTCCACACAACAGTGCTGTAATCCCTAAGTTCAATGTCCTTATCAAACACCGTAATATACTTTGTTGATGACATCTGTCCTAATCCCCATAAAACATTGATAACCTTCTTTGCTTGGCCTGAGTACCTTTTGTCAATCGATACCAAGGCGCAATTGTGAAAGACACCCTCCAGGGGAAGCTCCATATCAACTATCTCTGGCACAATCATCTTTATTAATGGAAGGAATATCCTCTCAGTAGCCTTTGCCATGTAACAATCCTCCATGGGAGGTTTACCCACAACAGTCGCAGGATAGATTGCATCCCTTCTACATGTCATACTGGTAACATGAAACACTGGGTAGTTATCCGCAAGTGAATAGAATCCTGTATGATCCCCAAAGGGGCCCTCAATCCTCTCTTCAACAGGATCAACAAATCCCTCGAGGATAAAATCAGATTCAGCAGGCACATATAGATCAAGGGTCTTGGCTTTTACTATATTAACAGGATGTGAGTTAATAAAGCCAGCAAACAAGAATTCATCTATATCAGGCGGCAGCGGCGCAGTTGAGGCATAGGTCACTGCAGGGGATCCACCAAGAGCCACAGCGACCTCCATTCGGATACCCCTCCTCTTATATTTCTCATAATGCCGCGCACCATCCTTATTGTATTGCCAATGCATTCCAGTTGAGGTGTTGTCATATTTATGCATGCGATACATTCCGGCATTCTGAATCCCGTTATCTGGATCCTTTGTAATCACTATGGGTAGAGTAATAAAGGGGCCACCATCCTGAGGCCAACATTTGAGAATGGGAAGCATATCAAGTAGTGGAACATCACTGTTGTAGACAATCTCCTGACATGGCGCTCGCTTTACTCTTTTTGGAATAAAATTTGCCATTTTCTTAAGTGTAAAGAGTGTTCTTATCTTTTCTTTTATATCCTTTGGCGGCTGCATCTTTATATAGGATTCCAATCGAGCCCCAATCTCGTCAAAGGAACTGCATCCCAGGGCCAACTGCATCCTATTATATCCACTAAAGGCATTGATAAGAAGAGGGAAGTGCGATCCCTTCACATTCTCAAAGAGAAGGGCAGGCCCGTTCATTTTACACACTCGATCAGAGATCTCAGTAATCTCCAAAACCGGATCCACTAAAGCGGAGATTCTATGCAACTCCCCGATTGATTCAATCTTCTCGATGAATTGTTGTATGTTTTCATATGCCATCTTATTCGCTTACAATTTTTAATTTTATAAAGTTATCCCCCCAGCATATTTGCGCTACATTTTACAAATAATAACAGAATGTCAACTATGAACTTTTTATTATGAAAAGATAATCCAGAATTAGAACAAATTAGGCCTAGGGCTTTGCCACCCCTTAATACTTATGACTATCACATCCCAAGGGTTTGAGTCTCATGTATTCAAAGGAAATAAGGGATATCCTCCCAGAAAGACTAATCATTGCCTGCACTATCACAGATTTATTAGGAGTAATGATGTAATTTGTCTATTCTCATTTTTTGGAACATTATAAGCAACCGATAAATAGGATATGATGAGAGAAAAATCTAAAAATTTATTATGCATCCCCTTATATTATGCTAAACTAGTAAAGGAGTGGATATAAGACTATAATTGGAGTCCAAACGATGAAGATGTCAACATATATAATTCAGAGATCTAAAATAGAACAGGTATTCAATATGAACGATTACCTCACTACAGTTGAAAGAGCATTTATCCTGTACGGCGAGGGCAAGATGCAGATGCCACCCAAGGAATATCTCTATTTTGATAAAGGGGATATGAGATGTATGCCCGTGCATATCCCTTCCATGAAAATAGCCGGGGTGAAAAATGTGACTGTTCACCCTAATAATAAGGATATGCCTGTTGTGATGGCAACCATAACATTGATAGACCCTGACACTGGTTATCCCCTGGCTATAATGGATGGCACCCATATAACCAAGATGAGAACCGGGGCCGCTGGAGGAATCGCCGCGAAATATCTATCGAGAGAGGATTCTGAAATCGCGACTTTTATAGGTACAGGTGATCAGGCAAGAACACAGTTAAAGGCCCTCCTGATTGCTAGACCCAGGATATCCAAAATAATAGCATATGACGTCTCTAAGGATAGCATGAAAGACTTTGCTCAAATGGTTAACAATGAATACGGGCTAGATGCAGAATATACATTATCAGTTGATGAAGCAGCCGGCAAAGCGGATATAATTACCACCACAACACCAGTTAGAACACCCATAGTAAAAGCTGAACACATTCGAAAGGGTGTCCACATAAACGCAATCGGTGCCGACGCACGAGGCAAGCAGGAATTAGATTTTGAAGTTCTTACTCAATCGAGAATCATAATAGACAACTGGGAACAGTCCTCACATAGTGGAGAGATAAATGTAGCGGTATCAAAAGAGGTTATTACACAGAAGGATATCTATGGTGATATTGGAGAGATTGTGACCGGGCAAAAACCCGGAAGGGAATCTTCAGATCAAAAGACCATCTTCGACTCAACTGGCCTCGCAATTCAAGATATTACTGCTGCATTTGAAATCTATAGAAGGATAATAATCGATAAGAGAGATTTATCAAAATTGGTAAAGATTGATCTTATATAATAATGGATATAGCTAATGATTCACTATGCTAACATTATATTAGTTTGTCGATCAGTTTCAAATAAGGTTTCTATCTTTTGTAGACCTGTATTCTATTATTATCCCTATCAATTATAAATATCCGCTGCGATTGATCAATAAAGATATATGTAGGATAATAAAATCTACCCTCCTTCCAACCAATCTGAGAGTAGCCCTCAATATAATCCCCTTTTTGATTATAAACCAGAAGACGGTTCTTATGTCTATCAATCACATAGACCAGACCCCTTCGATCAACTGCCAAACTTACGGGAAAATCAAACTTTCCTTCCCCTTTATTCCTTTCACCAAATTTTCTAAGGAGTTTTCCCTCCTGATTAAAGATATAAACCCGACCCTTTAGGGTATCAATAGCATAAATATTGCCATCCTCGCCTACCTTAACATCGTTAAAACCACCAAGGCCCTCTTTGATTGTAATCCCTCGAATGTATTTGCCACTCTCATTGAATACAAGGATCCTTTTATTGGCTCGATCTACAACGTAAAGTTGATTTTTTTTATCAATAGCCAGATTTCCAGGCACAACCGGATCACCTGTAGGCACCTTTGAAAAATCCAGGGGATCGTATTTTTTATTCTTAATGTCTATTAGGGTTACCTGATTTTTTTTACTTTCAGTTACTATCAGTCTGCCTCTCCTATCCCTTACCAAACTCGTTGGCAATTCCAGCTTTCCCTCTGCGCTAAATTCAGATAAAAATGTAAATTGCGAATCATAGGACACCAAACGGTTATTCCTGGTATCTGCTATATAAATTCTCTTCCTTGACTCATCATAAAAAAAACCACATGGTTGGTTGAATGGTTTAGAAACCTCATCGCCATGTATTGTAGCGATAAACCTCAAGGTCTCCCCGGCATAGATCTCACCCTTAACAATAAAAGACATGTCTAGAAGTATTAAAAAAAAGAAAATCTTCAATTTACCTATAAAAAACCATATCCTTATCTTTTTCACATTCCTTTCCTCTTATAATTAAAATACTGATACTACTCCATTTTGATATGTAGAGATAGAATAATTATGCATGTATTCCAGAATATTTTACTAAATCAATCATGGCTTGCAAAACACTATCTATATCTATGGCACTGAATGCATAATTTCTTTTTACGGCCGAATCTAACGCAGTATTCATCCTCTGATCCCATGGGATTATGACATGTTACACAGTTAACATCCCTTTTCGATCGTGGGTCAATAACCTTAGCTCCTACAGGATGAGTAAACTTTCCCTGGGTCTCATGGCATACCTCACAGGAAGCATTCTCATCAGACTTCAAGAGCAGTCTGTAGTTGCTTCCATGAGGATTATGACAACTTGTACACCGTTCAATGTCAGGATGTTTATATTTATACATCGGATCATTTCCCTTCACACGCCTTTTAGTATCAGCATGACAGGAGTAGCATATCTTCTCATCCCTCGCCCTCTTTAAACCCTTATCATCAGAGGCGTGAGGATTATGACATTCCAGACAAGCATTATCTCTATATCCCTGAAGGTGACTATAGACCTTCTGAAATTTTTTCTCCATCTCCTCATGACAATCAAAGCAGAGGGCCTTCCCATTTTTATTCATCGTCATGGTTATCCTGTTTCCATTAGAGGTGTGACAGTCCTCACAATCATTGTCATCAAAGGGTTTATGAGAGAACTCTCTCCCCAGCGCATCGTGGTTGGAGGAATGAGGATTATGACAGCCCAGGCAGTTAGTATCATCAGATATTGAATCCCTATGGGCCTTACGCAAATCCTCGTCACCGGAGGAATGACAATCCTGACAAATCGCTCTGCTGTTTCTAACCAGCAGAAATTCTTCTTCTGAAGCATGCGGGTTATGGCATTCCAGGCAGTTGCCCTCATTTAGTGGTTCGTGAATATTCTTCCGGGAAAATATCTTCTCCTTTTTATGGCACTGGAAACAGATATCATTACTACCTGTACTTAAGAGCTTCTGATTCTTTGAAGCATGGGGATTATGGCATTTAACACATTCCCCTTTACTAACCGGAAGATGCATATAACTTGTATGAAACTCCTTCCTCTTTTCCTGGTGACACTGGAAGCATAAATTGCCGCCTTCCTCTAAAAGAAAATTATCATAATTTGATGTGTGTGGATTATGACATTTTACACAATCCCCCTTTTTTGCTGGGAGATGAGCGGATTGAGAAAATACGGCCTTTTTGACTTCAGGATGACATTGATAACATATCCGACCTTCATCCCTTCCTGCCTCAGAGTTGACGCCTCTGACAGAAAATGTAAAGACGGCAGTGGTAATAATCAATATCGATGTAAAATAGTATTTATATTTTTTCATGATCACTTTCCTGTCTTTTCCTTAGGTTTATGACATTTACTGCATAATTTTTCTCCAAAGGGTGAATGGATATTCTTATGAAAAAGATTTTTATGCTGAGAACCATGGGCTTCGTGACAGTCAGCGCAGTTGCTACTTGTTAATGATATCCTGTGATGTTTATCAATTAAATTCACGTCTTTTATGTCATGACAATCCCCGCAAAGAACCGCGCCGATCTTTACCAGCAAACCATTGAGCTCAGCGAAATGTGGGAGATGACATGTTAAACACTTGCCCTCTTGTGCAACCGGATGGACATATTCCTTTTCAAATTCCTTTTCAATTTCAATATGACAGGAAAGGCAAACCTGCTTCAATGGTCTTACAAGCTGTCCCTTAATTTTACTGCCATGAGGATTGTGACAGACTACACACTTCCCCTCTTTCAGGGGTGAATGGATATACTTGCCTTTATTCATTCCGTCTTTAACTTTAGGATGACAGCCAACACACAAACCCTTCTCTTCCTCACTCAATTGGAAGTCGTGGTTACTGGCATGAGGTTGGTGACAATGCATACATTTTTCAGTTTTAAAGGGAGGATGCATAATTCCTTCTTTCAACTCTTCCCTCATGGAATTATGACAATTCCAACAGATGGATTTTTTATCCTGAATCAACAGGTCTTTCTGTGAAGAGGCATGAGGATTGTGACAACCGGAACAATTCCCCTTTCTCACAGGTGTATGCGCATTTACCCTGTCAAAATCCTTCTTTTCATCCTTATGACAGCCATAACAGAGTTCTTTCTGCGATGATTTTAAAATAAATTTTAAGTTTGAGCCATGAGAATCATGACATTCTAAGCAATTCCCTGAAACAATCGGCTGATGAGTGAAGATTCCCTTAAAACTTTTCTTATCATGGCATTTATAACAGAGAGCCCCGCCCTTTGCCTTAAGTATTGATTTAAAAGACGAAGCGTGAGGATTATGACAACCCAGACAGTTCCCATCTTTTATAGGCGCGTGAGGATGTCTCTTCTTAAATTCATCTTCCTTGTCATCGTGACAGGAATAGCATAGCCTCTCATTCTCCAATACAGTCATGCCTGTATAATCGCTGGCATGGGGTTTATGACATGATAGGCACTCTCCATCATCAACAGGGCTGTGGATATGCGAATCCTTGAATTTTCCTTTATCATGACACGGATAGCAGATTCTACTTCCCGTTTCCTTCACCTTTAAGGGTTCTTGAGAATCCGCAGGATTATGACAAGAGTCACACTTTATGGATTTCATTGGGGAATGGGCAACCTCCCTCAAAAGATTATCATTGGAAGAGGAATGAGGGGTATGGCAGTCGGTGCAGGTCTTCCCCTTCACTGGATAGTCTGAATGAGCACGCGCAAATTCCCTTTTAACAATATCATGACATTTCAAACAAGCCTTATCCTCCGGATCAACAAGTTGATACCTATTAGGAGATGAGTGAGGCTTATGACATGTGATGCAGTTTTTGGCTGACGGTTCATGTACCTTTTTTCTACTGAACATTTCTTTATTATGGCATAAATGACAGAGCTTATTCCCCTCCTCTTTTAATAAAAATGAATGAGGTGAAGAATGTGGTTTATGACAATCAATACATTTACCCTTATTCAGAGCAGAATGCACATGTTTATCAATTATTGTTTCACGTTTATGACAATCAAAGCAGAGGGTATTTTCATCTTTCTTCAGGTAAGCCGCTCCAATAATGCCATGAGGCCTATGGCATTGTTCACACTCGTTCTTATCAACCGGTCTGTGTATATTTCCCTGTTTGAGTTTAGCCAATTTGTCTTGATGACAGTCGATACATGTTTTTGATGCGAATCGACTGGAGGGTGGTCCAGTAGTACAACTTACAATAAGGAAAAGAAATGAGAAGAGAATTCCTGATACTAAACGTTTATTTACGCTCATTTTTTACCTTCATTTCATAATTTTTGAGAACATCTTCATTTATCTTAATTGATGAGTTCTCTCTCATCATCTTAAGATATTTATTCAACAGGGATTGAAACTTTTCCCTTCCCAGCTTGGTCTTTATCATCCCCTTTACCTTAGGGTAATTTATAATTGCTCCCTTCTTAAGATCAACCAGTTTCACTATTTTGTAAAATGAACGGTCTTTAATTACCCTAGATATATCCCCCACCTTCATCCCTTCTACCACGCTTCTTATCGGATCAGACAAATTCCTATTATACCACCATGAAGTATTCGTGCTATTATCCCCTTGCATACTATCAGAGGCAGATCGTGCCAATCGATTGAAGTTTGCGCCCGCTTCCAACTCCTTATGAAGTTTATTGGCCTCTTTTTCATCTTTAAGGCTAATTATTTTCAACTTAAAGCGATCCGGCAACCTGTGCTTTTCCTTATTCTTCTTATAATATTCCTTTAAATCCTCCTCTGTAACCCTTATTTGAGGAGAAATAATCCTTGTATTAAATATAAAATTCATCAGCCGAATACGGTATTGGGCTATCATCTTTCCGAAGGGAGGATCTTCTTGGGGATAATTATGATTTAAGGCATCCTCTTTAATGAGAAGATATTCTATCAATCCATCCAATGCCTTCTTCCTTATCTTTTTCGCTTCCTCTTCCTTCTTGCCCTGGATTGACTTTCCATATTCCTTTTCCAAATCTGAAACCAAAACGGGCTTTCCATTAATAGAAGCGACTACTCTTTTCCCATCCTTCTTAGTATTCCCAAGAGAGGAAAGAACATCTGTATAAATCTCAATCTTGGCATTCTCCTTTAATTTATTTATATACTGCCTTTCCAGTTCCTTCTCCTTTGTTTTATAAATCTTCTTTTTTATCTTACCCTTCACCTTTACATAATTCGGGGGCGTTTTTCCTTCCTGCCCAGATTTTTTGTAATTCTCCTCATAAAATGCCTTGATCTCATCCTCCTCAACTTTAATGTTATCCTTTATCTCTTCCCTCCTGAGCCTGAGAATGGATTGAAACTCAAGATAAGCATTTGACCTTCTTATAAATTCCGGATCCTTGTCCAGCCCAGATCGATAGCCCTCCTGGTATAAGAGATAATCATCGATCATCTCCTCAAGGGCGACTCTCAAATCAATTTGAGCAGCCCTCCCTTTAGACCGTTGCATGGAACCCTGACGATGGAGTTCGCTCAAGCGTTTCTGAAAGTCTTCTATGTAAATAGTCTCCTGGTTTACCTTCGCCAAATAATCCTCTCCCCAAAACCAGCTAAAGGCTTTTCCACAAATAAAACACATTATTAAAATAATTAAAATAGATAAATATCTTTTCATTTTACTCTTTCCCATGTTTCCTTATTGTTGCGATCATTTCCTCAATCACCTTTTTGGCAAGTAAATTTACAGTCCTAACCTTACCCCAATCGAGGATAATTTTATAATCATCTCCTGTCCTCTGATGAGAACACTTCCAGAGTATCATCCCAGTCTTGGTGCTTAACATTCGAACACTCAAGCCCACCCTAGGGCTAATCCCTTCTTTACCACCAGCATCCTGGTAATATTCCTCTACTATTCCAAGGAAAACGGCATCAACATCAATCTGAGATCCCAACAAATTAGCGGTATCCAGATCAATCTCACCCTTCTCCCTTATCCTCTGCCTTATAAAGAAATCTCGGATGATCCCCATCTCCTCTATTTTATAGATTCTGCTATTGAACAACTCCTGTATAAAAATATTGGTTACCACCTTTCCCGCTCCCCTCTGGGTAGTGATATTTTTAAAGGGCAATACTGCAACCTTCATAATCAGAGGGAATTTTTTCCCATCCCTCAAAAAATAATGTGGATTGGAGGAACACGACAGGAATAGTATAACATGAATAACTAAAAGTTGTAGCCTCATTTTTCAACAATTCAGCCCAAAATTATTCTCATTTTGTGAAAATGCAACATGCCCTTCTCAACTTAATCGAGGTGAGGTCACGATTGATACACTCTTTAAGGATCAAGGATCATTGATTGCTCCCTTGATACAGGTAGCAATTAACTATCTTACTTGATATGCTAACATAGAATCACTATAAATTATAATAATTTAACTGGATTACATCCTTTATTCAATAAATCTTTTAAAAATCAGAATTCCACTCTTTTCTCTTTTCTTCCTTATTGGAAGGGGTTACTTCCTTTATCAAAAAATCTGCCTTTATAGGTCGAGCGGATTGAGCTAATCTGTTTCCTGCCAAATCCCTAGCCGTAAAGGAGTAACGCGATTCAATATGAGGGGATGTTGATGTCTTCCACCAGAGATTGGCAGGCACTCTTCCCTCACCTTCGAAGGATTGAACAATTCTCTGATCTTCATCAAATATATCCAACTGCCATCTATCTATACCATTAGCATCTTCACACTCTAAATAGAATTGGAAACCCTCCTCTTCCTTCAAATCAATTTTAATCTGAACCTTGGGAGGCGTTTTATCCAGGACTAATCTCTTTCTGGGAGTCTTGGATTTATTGCCCGCTCGATCAATCACTTTCAAGCTACAGTAGTATTCACCATCACCCGCTGACGAATAAGAGTCATCCTCCCCCCTCCATACCAAAGATGTAGCCAGGCGATCCCTCCCACTGGCCCTCCTTATTATCTCATCTTCACTATTCTGAACAATGAATTCCCAACTATCAATATTATCCGCTTCTCTAAGATAAGTAGAAAAGACAATCATATCCTTTATCCTATCTCCATTGGGGGAGAAGAGTTCATCCCGAGAATAGAGCGCTACACTTGGGGGAGTATTATCCACCCGAATAATAGCTACTGAATTGATGATAGAGACATTATTCCCTTCATCATAAACCTCAAGGTTTAACTGATACTTGCCTTCCTTACTTGGAGCCGTCATTGTCCCACTATATACCAATTCCTCTTCTGAAACGAGGGAACCCCTATTCTTATCCAGTATCGCATTAACCCTCTTTATCGTCTTTCCCATGGATACAAATTTGACACGAAGAATAATTTTTTCATGGGAATGAAGATACTTAGGATTTGCGGAAATTTCTGTAATCTCAAAGGAGTCAATATCCTCCTGCATAATTATTACATCTTTAGGAAATGTAGAAAGCAATCTTTCAACTGCCCTTGTTGTCAGAACCTCCAAGGAGGTAACTCGAATCAATCCAAACCAGGATGTATAATCTCTTCCGGCAAGTGATGCATGATTGTACCAGATCAGTGATCCATCTCGGCCATTAATCATTCGACATCCAATCCCTATCATAGGATTATCCTCTGCGGTTAAAAGGTTAACGCATGTAAGAATAATACCATCCACTTTAAGAGTATTACTTATTGTTCGAGAAGTGGCCCTGCTTAAAAGGCCAATACCTCTAATCCTTTCCTTCACCAAAAATTTTTTCACAATTTCCCGAGGAACAACCTCAATATTCATCTTACTGCTAAGATAATTCTCTATCATTGCAATCACATCAGGGGCAGCAACATCGCTTCCACTCAAATTCACCAGTGGTAGAACTGCTACCCTTCTAATACCCTTTTTTGAGATTTGGCTCATCTCCTTAGGGGGTTTAGTCTCCAGGCAAAAAGCATTTTTGTTAACAAACCATATTGTCATGCTTGAGATTAGAATAAAGATGACATATAAATTATTTTTTCTTTTCATGAATATTTTAATTAATCTTCAAAGAGTGTGTCCAATATCTCTTCTATCAAATCCCTTGATATCTCGCTGATGGTCTTCGATCCGATACCAAACAACCGACTCAGCGCGCCACCCCCCTCTTTGTCATAACTCGCCTGCCACAATATTTTGCTGGTGCCGGCATCTATCATTCTCATAGAGATCGCCACCTGTGAGAATGCTCGCCCTCCTCCTTGTGAGATCCCGTACTCCTCAACTGAACCCAAAATGAAGGACTGAATCCCTAGCCTCTTTCCGATCCTCTTACCAGCTTCCTGATCAATTGCTGTGGCGGAAGCCTTCCCCTCCTCTTTCAGCACCCTATGGACCTCGCCCTCCTCTATCACATCAAATATACCTCGACTCAATATATCAGTTGTTACTAAATCCCTTACCTTATCTCCAGCAAACTTATCACCGGTCAAATTATCGAAGGGTAAAACAGCCACCTTTTTAATATAGGTAAAGTCAGCATCGGGTTGAACATACATGCGAGGCCCTGCGCAATTAATTATGAGAAGCAAAATAAAGAGCCAGAGTATTCCTCCCCTGCTAAAACCTAGCAGAAAGACGCGTGTAAAACATCCGGGTTTCATCTCTTCTTTCCCCTTTAGTAATAGAATAATTTAATCCACTCTTAAAAATCATATAACGGCTAATGTTCCAGCTTGATTCAAGATTGTATGAGGTAGATCTATTATCGTTCACTTTATATTTACTGTTGAAGTTTATTTGGATTTTATCAGTCGGAAGCCAACTCATATTGAATCCATATGAAGAATCAGTCTCGGTTTCAGTTTTATTAAAATTGCTATCCGCGCTTAGGTAGAAGATGCTGGATGGGCTATACCTCAGTATAAAGTTAAGACCAGTACTCTCTGTCCTTTCAGCAGGCTGTTCTATACTCTCGCTCTTTTGCTCGTTGTAACTACATCCGGAATCCAGGGTAATATTATCGGTGAGTTTTGTTCTTAAGTCAAGATTAATTGTCTGCACAGTAGTTTCAGTACCAGTTGAATTTTCAGATTGAGTTATATTATAATTGCTAGAGAGATCAACGCCCTCCCACAAAACAGCCGTAATATAGAGAAGGTATGAGTTTGACTCGCTCTCAATTTTTTCTTCTTCCACATCATCTTCAATACTTTTTTCTTCAGATTCCGAATGATTAAAGGAGACAGACATGTTGAGCGTTGTAAGGGGGGATGAATTAAATTGAAGGGAGTAGCTGCTATTTTTATTGTTTCTTTCATCTGTAGCTGAGGTCTCTGAGTCAGATGTTCTTATCCAATAAGAAGCAGAAGAAGAAAGATATCTATGGAAATCATAGGTGATGTTTGCCCTATGACTTAATTCGGCTTTCTTCATTTTATCATAATTTGAACCAGGATCATTCTCAGTATAGTCACAGGAGAAATTGTATCCTAGGGTGAGTTTCTTCATCGGACGCAACGTAGCCGCACAATTTATTCCCCACCTCGAAGCGACCCTACTATCCTCTTCGTCCCTAATGCGGTTTTCACTGCCCAATATTTCAATCTCTGTAATATAGATGGAACCCACAAAGGATCTATCATCATAATCAGTATTCACAACCTTAAAATATCTGCCTTCATGAGGTGGAAAATCTATCTCAAAACGGTTGTTAAAGGTTTCGTAGGAAAAACTGGCATTATCAGTTATTAGGCTCCAGTTTATTCCATCATCGCTGTAATAGACTTCCCATATAAAACGTGAGTCAGAGATGGAAGGATCATAACCGGTTGTTGTATAGAGATAGATTGTGTCACATTCCTGAGAAAAATTCAGATCAACACCAATATTATGGTGGATGCCACCTGTGCTGCCAATATCGATTCCTGCGCTTATAGTATCATCACCATCGATTAAGCTATAAATCTCATTCATCTCATCCAAAAGAGGTGTAGTATCATAAAGATACAACCCCTCAACCCTATTTCGTTCTTCCGGCACAGTGATATCACTATTATACTTTAGATTACTGGTCTCGCGACTCCAATTTAAATCGCTGTTTAGCAAGAGTATATTCCCCCAAAAGGATTTGTGTAAATCCAATTTCCCTATGTAGGATTTACTTTCTAGGAGGGTGTTTTGCACAAAATCTTCAGATTCCCTCTGATTATAATTAAGCAATACATCAAAAAATTGATATTTGTATTGAATACCGCTGAATAGTTGTTTTCCAGCATTGTCCGTTTGATGTACATTAAGATGATCATAGGTTTTATCCTCACTGTAGAGAAGCCTAACCCTTGGGATATCCTCTGGAGTACTGTTAAGGCTAAGATTCCATGAATTCGTAGTGATACGCGAGCCAATTGATGGGTCCTTATCGGTTAACTGATAACCAAGATTCCCATTAAAAATATCATTCATTACATTAAACTGCCCAGTGTTAAACAAGGATGTTGTCTCCTGAGCATCCGTTTCATTTTTTGTTGCCCGAAAATCCAAAAAATAATTCATATGCTGATTGATTATATTTTTAAAACCCAAAAAATATCCCCTTGTAAAAGTCCAATCTGTCTCCTTTGGCTCATCTTCCCTCTCAGTTTGGGTGGTTTGATAAAAGGTATCAATGCTTCCGCTTATTTGCTGAGCATATGACTGTTGTATGGCTATAAGCATAGAGGAGATCAACAGCAATCCAAGGTAGGAGAATACATATCTCATCAATTACACCATATATTCTCATTCTACCAGCGCCAAACCATAAGGTCTTTTCCCTACTGGAATGCTAACAACCAATTTTGAGATGACAAGATCTATTACTGAGACAGTATCTGATCCTCCGTTAGCAACGTACAATTTTCTTCTTTTCTGATCTACTATCATCTTTTGAGGTTGATCCCCAACTGCGATATTTTGGATAATAATATTCGTAGAGGAGGGTATAATTGAGATATCATTACTTTTCATGTTGGATATATAAATATTTCCCATTAAACCCATGACCAATTTATGTGATCCATATGAGGCAATTGTCTCTTTTTCTATTCTAAGAGAAGTTACGCTGATCTGAAAGATATTACTCGATCCGGCATTAGCGACAAATAGTTTATTCTGGTCGATCATTAAATCCGTGGGATTTGAACCAACGCCAATGGTGTCAACAACCTCATTATAGTATGTATCTATTACTGAAAGATTATTTGAGACGCTGTTCGCTACATAGAGTCTATTGCCACTTGTATTGGCAGCTATGCCAAGTGGGGCATTCCCAACTGATAACTGTCCGACAATGCTTTTACTTACAGTGTCTACTATAGACACGTTGTTGGAGTGGAAATTACTCACGTAAAGCCTTGCGCCGTTAGGAGAAATGGCGATTTCACGAGGGCTAAGACCAAAATTAAGAGGTACTGTGTCTATCACCCTGTGGTGTGATGTATCAATCACGGATATGGTATTTGAACCTGAATTAGCTACATATATTAAATCTCCTGAGGGACTTGCGACAATTCCCATGGGAGCCTTATCAACACCAATAGTACCCACCACCCGGTCATTTTCTCGGTTTATCACTGTTATACTATTGGAATCAGTATTGGTAACATACAATATAATCCTTGTTATCTCCATCTTTTGTGGCAGCAGTGTAAATGAGGGCAAAAAAAGGTATTTATTTTCTATCGATTTTTCAGTATCCCAGTAAAGGAAAAGAGAAGTGCTCTCATTCTTGTAAATCTGAAGCCTTACAGGCAACACTACCATATTTTCAGATGGAAGCGCAAGGGATAGCTTTTTTCCACCACGCACCAAAGCCGCATCCGTCACCCTTACTCTCATCCTCTCATATTTTCCAGCTCCAAGATGTATCTCCGAGAGAAAGACCTGACAGTCCATCAGATTAATAGAGTTTATCCCCCTTTTGTCTTCAAATACTGTAACCCAGTCTTTACCCTCTCCCTCCACTTCAATCTTTTCTAGGGTAAATGTTATGTCAGAGGGAGATTTATTGGATGTGGAAAGATATAAACTTACATATCCCCCAGAAGCAGGAGGGTGTGTGATAGAAATAGATTGACAAGCCGCTATTATTAGCAAACTAAATAGCGAAATCACAAATAATATTTCAAATATATGTTTCATATTTAAATGGGTTTAAACCAATTTCTATTATGCATATGACAAACATAGCAGGGATCATTGCCCTTGGCACCTGAGTTATGGCCGCTAATCGGGTCATGACACCTGCGGCATAGTGAAAACCAATCATCCCTGCTTGACCAACTTGTAAAGCTTACAGTGCTGGCTCCATTTACCTCCTTTCTGATGAGCATCCCATTTGGGCTGCCATGAGGCTCATGGCAGTCAGTGCAGGAGAGAACGTAATTGATATTTGATGTATTATAGGGCGCCTTATTGATCATCATGGGCTGCATATTGCTGCTAACCTTTCCATGGGGCGACGTATTCTCCCAATCCGGATTGAAAAGTATTCCCTGCCAATTGCCTGTAAAACTATACTTTTGAGAACTGGATATCTGACCATCATTGCTCGGATTATGACAGTCAGTGCAAAATGTAACATAATCTGGCATATTTGATCCATCGGATGTTGAATCGCCATTTGGTTCAAATGTAAGAGTTGAATTATAATAATATGGAGCTTGATAATTTGAGGTATAACTACTCATTCTTTCTGTGATATCGTCTCCCCATAAGACCCAGTCATTGGCATGGGAGCTTGGTCGGGAAATTGGAGATGTTCCATCCACATTGATAGGATAAAAGGCTCTCTGTGCTCTGTGAGTATTATGACAACCTGAGCATGGATTGATAGAATTGCCTACAAAACCCCACTTGTTCCTAATGAAATTTTTAATCTGCGCAAGCTGATGTGAAGAACCGGTATTGCTTCCACAGTTGGGATTATGAGTTCCGTCATCATTAATAAATGTAAAGGAGTCTTTGATTGAATCAGGGCAGCTTAAGCTGTTATCCCCACCCCATTTATAACTATAACTATACTGCGGCGGCATACCCGTCTGTATAGATCCACTCTGATGGCATTGAAAACAAAACATATCTGCTTGACCACTATATACTGAGAGAAAGAGAAGCCGCTCACTGGCATTGCCACTGACTGGAACAGGCTCTGCCCCACCAATACTTGCATGCTGTTCGTGACAGTGAGCACAGTTGCCCCTTGAATAATTGAAAGAAGATATAAAAGAACGATTAACCCCATAGCTGCTGTTACCGTGAGCTGAATCCGCATAAGGGCCAGCATAAATATGGCTGATCCATATGATTATTATGAAAATACTCAAAATCGCCAAAGAGATATACATTGATCTATAGTTACGTGACAGTATTGATGCTGGTATTTTCAATATATTTCCTCCTTATTAACAGTACAATCCGACTCATTGTTTTTGAGTATGGCAGGTTCCGCAACCTGACCAATCATTACCACGATAATCCCAGCGCAAAAGCTTAAAATATGGAGAACCGTGCGCCCGGTGGCAGGAAAGGCACATTACCAGATCCCCCCCGGCGCCCAGAGATACCTCAACGCTTGCCCCGGTCCATCCGGTCAATTCAGGACGCGCCACTGGAATATCTGGATTATATGCACCTGTTCCTGATCCTTGAGCCCCAAAGGCATTAGCATATTCTCCCGAGTTGGGTATAATAGTATCAGAGGCATGACGTATCCAGTTAAATGAGTCACGCTCCTGATGAAAATTTCCATGACAGCCACAACAGAAAGCGCTCATTGTATTACCCAATTCATTAAACGCACCTACTGCATCATGCCCGCCATCATATCCAAGATACTCATTATGATCGCTCACACTTTTGGTCGCATGCCAGTCATTATCCTCAATTCCAGTCACTCCGTGACCCTCCCCAGTGAAATGTCCGGATAAAAAACGATACCAGCCCTCTCCATCAGGATTATTATCTATAACAGGGCCCTGATCATCGGCATGATGACTCGGATGAAGATGGCAGCCCTTGCAACCGCTCCCTAGCAGGGGTAAAGCAGTCTGTTCTACTGCCAAGGAATAATGGCAACTATTTGAACAGCTATTAGCATTTCCCGGCGCTTGGCTTAAATTCGCATCCATTCCAGATATACCCAGCACATTATGTCCTTTTGTATCGTCATCATGAGCCACCCAATAGAAATTTCCACCAGCTAATGTAGCACTAGGGGGAACAACAGTATTATATACAACAGGCACTGTGACAGTGACGCTGCCTGTGATCAGGGTAATGGTGGGCGATCCATCTGTATAATTGGTATGACACCCTATACAATCAGCAACCAAGAGATTCTCTATTGGAGCTGAGCTAGGCCCTCCCCAATTCATATCCCAGGGCCAAGGATTCTGACTTCGATGCATTGTATGACAGTTACTGCAATTCCCTTTAACCTCGCAATATGAATCACTTGTAAGCGGAATTAGGAATAATAGGGATATTACGAATATGTGTGCTATAATTTTCTTCATTGTATCCTACTAAACTCTTGAATTCTATTCCGAGTTAATAAAAACCAATCACTATTTCTATACAATTAGAAGCTGTTAAACCCTAATGTGCTTTAATTATATGGTTCTAATTATTGAAGGGATCATTGATGTTCAGATAATTTATCCAGAAAGGGATTATTTAATTTCCAGAACCTGCACACGATTATTAAAGGTATCTGCAATAAGCACATGACCCTTTCGATCAATACAGATATCACTAGGGAACTGGAACCACCCCTTTCCCCATCCCTTGCCACCAAATTCAAAGAGATAACTTCCGTTAGTATCGTAAACATTAGCAGTATGCCTCATATAGTCAATGACATAAACCCTGCCCCTACTAGCATCTACAGAAAAGCCTCGTGGACGGCTCAACTTGCCTGAACCCCCTCCCTTTTCTCCAAATTCTACAACCAATCCACCACTCTTATCATAAATATATACCTTTCCCCATTCCTCACTGAGAAGATAAATATTTCCCTTTTCATCTATTTCCACATCACAGATAGCTATTCTCTCAGGCATAAACGTATTCTGATAAGCGCCCCCTTTATCCAAAACAACAATCCCCAAATGATTGGTCCCTGCTAAATAAATATTGCCTTCATCATCAAGCGCGATATTTTTTGGAACAAATTTCTCTGCCCCTATAAATCCTCCAAAATATATATTCCTTTCCCACTTAAGGCAAGGATTAAAGACAGAAATTCGCGCCCTGGAATTTGTAGAGTCCCGGGACTGACCCACAAAGAGATAACCATCAGGATCAACGGTCATACAGGTTGGGGCAAAAATGCCATCATCCTTATCGATAGTATATAGATGAAAAAAATCAAAGGTATAGATAAGAATTCTACTATTCCCGGAATCAATCAGATATATTTCATTTTTTACTGTCTCAAAAAAAACAGATGATGGGAAGGTGAGTCTTTTGCCATCCTCATCCTCATGGATGATATAGACACATTTGGGTGGGATTGACTTTCCCTTAGTGATGGGTTTCCTAACCTCTTCCTCTTCCTGATTGTCGCGAATAGAAATAGATGAATTAGTTTTGTCCTCATCCGAGAGATTCCCGCCTCCCTCATCCTTCTCAATTATAGTTACAGATTTGGATGTATTGATCTCTTCACTTGCTGGTAGGAAGAAATAACCCCCTAGTAGAATTAAAACAGCAATTATCGATTTCATCAATATACGAAACATTCTTAATACCCTACTCCATGTACCCTATTGCCCATTTTTATCACTTATATCCGCTATTTCACTCAGTATTTATGAACATTTACTGGGCATAAATTATTACACTATATATTATAATATACGAATTAGACTATGCCATCGTCAAATTCAATCAAATAATTTCTTTGCATTTCTAAATCCTTCAGCAATATCAATAAATAGGGAGATGGCTAAAACATCTCCCTACCTTTACTCTAATTCCAGCTATTAATAACCTTATTAACGGCATATAATTAGCTGGCTTATATGCATATTGTTTTTTCACATTTAGTCTAATTATCCTTAGAAGTATAACAAATGAAACATCCGGTATCATTATCGCCAGCCCCGGTATCCATGGTAGCGTAATCCCATCTCAGCATATCAGGATAGGGAGAGCCATGTGCTCTAGACAGGATAGGCAGGATACCATATCCCCTCCGCTTCCAACTGTCACCGTGCTTGAAGGAGCAGAAAAAGCCATCAATATTTCGCCTGGAAACGGGAGCAATGGGATTATACTCGCCTGGAACCCCATCTGGCCCAGAACCATCAGTATTGTATTTGCTGCATTCACCTGATCCCGGGAGATAATCGCTTACAGGATGTCGAAGCCATACCCCATACCATCCGCTACCCGATCCACCAGGATCAAATCTGATAGAATGATAATCTGTATGACAGGCTACACAAAATCGGCTTATCCCTAAAGAACCATAACCTCCAAAGGTATAATTGTCATAATACTCATTATGATCATCCGCTGAAACTGTCTTCTGCCAATCGTCATCCTCAAGTCCTTAAACATTTCTAATATCAGTGTCCGGTCCAGGCACCGGGCTATGCTTTATTGCTAAAAAGCGAAACCAACCGTCCTCGTCATCAGCAATTGGTATAGCCTCGCCGCATTTATGATGAGCTGGAGTGTAACAAGCCACACATCCGACACCGATATAATCTCGGTGCTGTGAAGGGCAACCCCACCAACGCCATTCCCATTGAGTCAGTTTATAATGACAACTACCTGTGCAACTGATTGCGCCTGTACTATCACTGAGACCCGGGGCAATACTGAGTATGCCATCATTGCTGCTGATGGCATTATGACCATAAATATCTCCATCATGTTCCACCCAGTAAAAAATTCCCCCTGCAAGGCATTCATCATAGGACACACCGCCTATAGTATAAACCACCGGAACTTCACACCCGCATAGCTCATAGGTTACAGCATTAGAATGAGAATGACAACCGATGCAAGAATTATTTGTTAGTGAGTATAGAGATCCTTCCAGAATAACATTACTACCATTTTGACTATTATGCATAGTGTGACAATTAGAGCATTCACCAGAGACTCTGGCATAGGAGAATTGAGACATGAATCCGTGTGAAGAAATTAATAAAATTAAAAATAATAAAAATGTCTTAATTAATAAATTACAAAACATTTCTCTATCCTAAAAACAATTCAATTGGCTTCATCCCTGTATTAAGGGACTTTTATATCTATAAACATAATTAACAATAATTCTTTTGGCTAGACCTATGACATCACAATAAAAACTATAGGAATTTCATTGATATTGATAATATCAATATTCGAAATGATTTGTAAAGAGACCCCCCCAAAATATAATAACTCTCAGAGAGCCGCTGATAATAAATCAGCAATGGATATAACACGGCAATAAAGTCATATCCATTGCTTTCACATAGAGTGATCTTATCATAGGTAATCCACTCAGGGAATCATTTATCCTATGATAGCTTGGAGCTTTTCCTGTTATCTCAGTATATATTATTATCTATAGTCAATCTCGAAAGCACAATCATAACTCTGATTATTGATAACATTATTCAATTACTCCGTAGATCATATACATTTAACTAATCTTGGTTCCTAATTTAGATCACCCTTAGCTATCATCTTTAGTTGTATGACAGACAAAACAACCATTACCATCATCGCCACCGCCTCCAGCTATCATTCCAGTATAATCCCATCTCAAAAGATCAGGATAATCTGTGGCATGAGCGCCATGACAGGACAAACACGTGACAACATCCGTCCCGGGAGTAACAGTATCACTTGGCGTGTCTGGAACAGTGGTTCTCCCAACCGGCGCTATCACATTGTAATTTGTATAAGCTGCATATTCTCCGGTGCCCTTCAGGACAATGTCTGTTGGATGCCTTGTAAAGGGTGAAACAGAATCCCCGCCTATCCCTGATACAGCATGAAAATTTCCGTGACAAGACGCGCAGAATCCGCTTATGGTACTACTTGGTGGTCTAAGTTCTTCATTACCCATATCATGACAGGATGAGCATGGGTTTGGAAAATTACTCAAAGCGGGAGTGGTTTCGCCATAATATTCATTATGGCTTGTGCTATTAACATTCTCCCAATCATCAATCGGATTTTCCAATCCCTTGATATATTTGAGAAAGCGATAGCTGTTGTACACTTCATCAGCGATGTCGCATTTGCCATCAACATTTCGATGATGAGCGCCTTTGAGTGACGCTAGCCCACTTTCATCGTTACGGTATCCATGACAACCTCCATGACCGGCACAAGTGAAGATGTTGGGATTAGGCCCATGTCCCCCTGGGGGATCCTCGAGTATTGTTCCTTCAAGCCTGCCAGGGCCAAGATCAATTACATTATGCCCCTTGGCATCCGATGCGCCGCTTCCCTTTACACCAGTGATATAGGCAAAATTTCCTCCAGCAAGGTCTACAATATCTTGATGATAGACTTGAGGAATATCACTACCGTTTATGGTTTCAATTCTATTGCCAGTTCCCATACCATGACATCCCAAACAGTCACCGCGAGTAAGCAAGCTATAAGGACCTTCGCCGGTCCAGGGCTCACTAGGATCGCCATATGTAGCCATCGGAGATCTACCCTGGCTGTTGTGCATTGTGTGACAGTTGGAACATTCGCCGCTTATCGTAGCAAATGACACATCAGCCATGTACCCCACAAAAACAAACACAAAACCAGCTATACATGGAATTAAAAACATTCTTTTTTTATTCATTTTCACGATCATTACTCCTTCTCAATTTTCTATATCAATCACTTCAATCTCAATTATTCATTCTTTAGTGTGTGACAATAAAAACAGCCTTGATCATCTGTCAAACCTCCGCCACCAGCAACCTGTTCAGTATAATCCCACCTCAACATATCCGCATAAGGGCTTCCATGGGGCCTATGACAGCTAATGCACATAACCATATCTGCCCCTGGTGTAACAGTTGTATCAGGTGTGCTGTCTATAGAAGGTTTGCCAACAGGCGAAAGGGGATCATAGAGATGGCTGACTCCTCCAACATCCGCATATTCACCATCATCTGGAATAACGCTATCCGATGGGTGCCGTATCCAATTGCCATGGCTATTCTTCTGTCCCTGTATGTCATCAAATGCATATGCGCTGGAATAATATGCATGACAACCAGTACAGAAGCCAGAAATGTCACCCCTGTCAGAAGCGTGTATCCCATAATGAGAAGCAGGATCACCCCTATATTCATTGTGTGCGCTTGTGCCTGGCAAATGGTTTGGATGACCCGCCTCCCAATCACCATCTTCAAAGCCTTTTACACCAAAATCATCGGGTTGATGAGCTGATAAAAAACGATACCAGCCCATATCTCCACCATCAACTAAACCTGAAACGCCATTATCGTGATCATTTGCATGATGCCTTGGGTTTACATGACACCCCTGACAACCATATTTGCCATTAATATCACCATAAGAAAAACCTGGATCAGGGAAGGGTTGACTCAAATTTACATGACAACTATCAACACATCCTGTTGGGAAACCACCAGGAGCTTCAGATAAATTATCGTCATCTTCACCCAAGAATACATTATGCCCTTTAGTATCATCACCACCTAACCCCTCTTTTACCCAGTAAAAATTGCCTCCCGCAAGATATGTGGCAGGCTCACCCCCGGTAAAGAGCACTACCGGGACATTACATCCGCCCAGATCATAATAGGTGGTGAAGACGGCGGAGGAATGACAGCCCACACAGTCTGTTGTAAGCAAAGAAGAGTAAGGGCCGTCACCATCAACATCGTCTCCGCCTTGAGAATTGTGCATAGTATGACAATTAACGCACTCTCCAGATACCCTTGCCTGAACATAGCCAGGCATTATACAAATAATGGCTATCGATAGAGCAAAGATGAAAAAAACAGAAACCGAATGTTTAACGTCTTTTTTCATCTTAATAATCCTGTTATTTCAGAATTTAATCAACAACAGGAAAAGGGGACAGGGTTGAGCTTCCCACCCCCTTCCCTTGTTTCTCTTATCTACTTATCTCTGTGCATCATGACAGCCAAGACAGCCATATGCATTTCCACCAGCAGCAACCTGTGTGCCGTAATCCCATCTTAAAAGATCATTATTTGCTGTGCCGTGTGCTCTATGACAGGAAAGACATGTAGCACGACGCTCTCCAGTCTCAGTACCGCCTACAAAGCCAACTGGATTGTTCTTATAATCACTTCGGGTTAAGTCATTGGTTTCATCTCCGATTGCCCATGTTCCTGGAATATCAACATCTGTGGGGTGTCTAATCCATGGGCTGGCAGCTCCACAATCTTCTGTTGTTCCACTCTCATTATGGAAATCTCCATGACATTTGGCGCACAATTCACTGATGCTTGGGTCCAAAACACCAGCGCTATAGACATTGTGTGGATCAGTAACTACACCACCAGTTCCAATCAACGCCTCTTCGTAGTCACTCGCAGGTGTCCCAAGAACACCAGCAGTTCCAATGTAGAGCATGCGATAAGCCAGCGATGTATTATGATGACCTCCAGCAATTGCTGCCATATCATTCAGATCAGTCTGGTTTCCATGACAACCATTAGTTCCAGCACAACCCAGACCATCACCTGTATTGCCAGTATACCAAGGAGTTTCTGCTGAATTAAATCCGGCAGGATCAGCCGTTGCGCCGATATCATGTGTATTGTTGCCGTTATCGTCAAGGGGATTTGCAGTCGTGAAGAATCCGCCAGCTAAGCAGTTATCATCACTAGCCCCACTGAGCATTACAAAGGGAGTATTATTGACATCATCCAAAGGATCACTAGCCGCGCTAGTATGACATCCTATACAATCATTATTCAGCAAGACCTCGTTCGGCCCATCAGCATCCACAGGAACGCCACCCTGACTATTGTGCATGGTATGACAATTACTGCAAACACCACCAACACCAGCCATTGCCTGATTTGCAAAATACCCAACCATCGCAACAGCTATAAAGCCAATCATTGCTATTAAAGCAATCTTTTTCATTTTTCACCTCCAAAATAATTTTAATAATTTCTTTCATCATAGCATAAAATAACTCCACCATAAACCTACAATTGTTGCATTTCCCTTTTCTTCTCAATCACCTCCTTTCAATATATATGTTGATATATTTTAAACGCTTATACTTCTATTGTAGACCAATATAGCGTAGCTTGTTGCAAGTAGCATCTAATCGAGTAAACAAAAAGCATTTCATAATTTATAGTTTCATATGATCTCTAAATTTTGTCACAAATCGAAACTCGTTAACCACATGAACATTATTCACTACATAACTAATATAATAAATAAATCTAAAAAGTCAAAATAAAGTAGAATTTTTATATTTCATCATTAATTATAATTACTATAATAACTAACATGTCTTTAATTGTTTCCAGCTCTGTCCATACTAACTACACTACTAAAAAAGTAAAGTATTTTTTTAAATTTTATAATTATTTTAATAAATAAAATTATGGTTTGCATGCTAATTAAGCGTGGTTTTATTGACAAATTTGGAGTGGGAAGCGGCAGGTTAGCCATAATTTGCTGTATTATTTAACGAAATTTGTATAATATAACCCAAAAAACAGGATTCAGTGCGCAATTTGCTTGGGGTTACACAAGGCATTTGCTATAATCCTGCAACAACCTCAAGCAATGCACATAATGAGGCTACATGATCTCTTTCAAGCGCTAAAATATGTTATTCCTAGTATTCTGACCCTCTGGCTCTCGTGCCAACACCTACGTAGAAGGCAATATCATAAGCTGTCTTTGGCGAATATTTTATTGTGCTTGTCGTAGGTACGGAAGATGTCTGATAATAATCCTGCTCCTTCTCTTCAAATTGATTATTAGTCAAATTAAAGCCAAACCTTCCTTCTAAATCAAAGAATACTCCCTCACCTATGGGCAGATGGTAACCCAGGATGGCGTTTGCCCATAAGTCGATCGCTTTATCAAACTCATTTTCTGTATAGCCTAGGGTCGTAGGAAAAGGTTCAGTCCTGAATTTTTCGGTTGAAATAAGCCATTTGCCGGAAATGCCGGCACCGACATAGAGCCCTCCAGTAGCGGCTAGTTTAGCAGATACCATGGGTATCAGAAAATCATTATGAAATTCCTTGGTATCACCCTGGGAGGTTGTAATCCGATCAACACTTAATCTCTGATATTCTAAACCAAATCCAAACCAAAAATTTCCCCAGATGAGATTATATTCCCCCTGTATTGCATAACCCATTGATTCAATATCTCCGGTAATAGGTACTGAAGAGATTACACTGCCCACTTCTTCATCATCAAAGGTAACATTGCTCATAGGGATATATCCTATTTTCAACAAAACAAGATCCTTAGTCATATACTGGGCATCTACACTGATAGACAATAAACATATGAAAGCGACAAGAGCTGATAAAATTAATAATTTGACTCTCATAATAAACCTCCATGATTTAATTTAAATTTAAATTATTGAGTGAATAAATTATTTTTTCCAAAAAAAGCAAGCTTTTTAATCATTATCTACTATAAAAAAATTGTTAACCTTTCAATAAATTGAACGCGTCATTGCCGCGAATCGGAAGGACTATAATCAGGCAAGCAGAGTAAACATGGATCCCAGAGGTGATGAAATGATATTGCTGTTGTATGCCCTGCCTTGTGAAGTATATAGCATTTCACCTGACTCTTTCATCTTATGAATTTGGTTAGCATATTCCTCAGAAACTGCTTGAATATTAACTGGGCTACTTGTTCTTCCTCTAACAGCATGAACCTTCTCAACACCACCAGCATTGTAAACTGGCCACAGATAGAGTTTTCTGGATTCCACAGAATTGCCCCGCAAAGCAGGATAATTTATGACAGACATGCCTGTAGAGATGTTCATATATAATATTTCGGCATATTCATTCAAATACATTAGCAATTAAAGACCTAAACTGAAATTATTCATAATGTTATCAACTAGCATACGACAACAGTGATAAGGTTAATAATGTTGACAAAAAAGAATAAATAAGTATTTTTCTTATTATTTTTATGATGAATTTTGGAATCACCACAATTCAGAATCAATATTATGGGGAATCGAAATGGAAGCTTTGATTGAGATTATTGAACATACGATTATGATCAGCGCCTTTGTCTTTGTTATAATGCTTGTCATCGAATATATCAATGTATTAACAAGCGGATCTTGGCAAGAAAGGTTGATGAGTAATAGATGGGCACAGTACTTAATTGCAGCCCTACTTGGGGCAACTCCTGGATGCTTGGGGGCATTTATGGTAGTTGCGATGTATTCTCATAGACTTCTTTCACTTGGCGCTCTTGTTACAGCAATGATCGCAACCAGCGGGGATGAATCCTTTGTTATGCTGGCAATGATTCCGGAAGATGTTATTGTTGTAATAGGCGCGTTAGTTATAATTGGTGTAGTCTCTGGTATTATTACAGATTTATTCGTTAAAAACAAACATAATACATATTTTCAAAAATGTGACGGATTGATTGAAGATATTCCTGAGCATTGCAACTGCTATCCCAAAGGTGAGATCATTTCCCAATGGATGAATTGTTCATCATCAAGGGGCATTCTAGCGATAATGGTGTCAATTATCATCTTTCTATTCCTTTCGGGGGAAATAGGCCCTGAGGAGTGGAACTGGATAAGAATTACCATACTAATCACAATGGGCATCTCTTTCTTTATAATAGCAACAGTTCCCGATCACTTTCTTGAGGAACACCTATGGGAACATGTTGCAAAGAGACATCTGCCGCGCATATTCCTTTGGACACTGGGAGCTTTTATTGTATTACATCTCTCAGCTGAGCATTTTCATTTAGAAGGCCTGATACGGGAGAGTTCGTGGCTTACAATGCTATTCGCAGGTATTACAGGGCTTATCCCAGAGTCAGGACCTCATATGATATTCATTACGATGTATGCTAAAGGCATAATTCCATTGAGCATCTTAATCGTCAGCTCTATTGTTCAGGACGGACATGGGATGCTGCCGCTTCTTGCCCATTCAAGGAGGGATTTTTTTCTTGTTAAGATAATAAATCTTATTTTTGGTCTTATTGTAGGATCAATAGCCCTTTTTTTGGGATATTAATAATGAAATCTATAAAAAGCAGAGAATTAGCCGTGCAACCTCATCAGGCTTTTCGTGAAACACCATATGTGCTGCATTATCAATTATTTCAAGCTTTGAATTACCAATAAGATCATGGTATTCCTTACCCACGGATATTGGTGAAAGCTTATCATATTTACCCCAGATGAGGAGTGTAGGAATAGAGATATTCACAGCCTTACTATTAACAAAATCATTAAAGATCCCCTCTCCGCTCTTTTGGCATGCCATTCTGCTTTCATTATTGCTGTAATTGACAAGCACCATTTCGTCGATCAATTTATCATCAACAGGATTTTCATGATAAAAAAGGTACCGTTTATGAAAAAATTTAATGGTACCCTTACTTACGAAATAGGGTATCATCCTTTCAATGTGCATTGCCCATGCTCCCCTTAATGACAGGGGAAGGCGCTTCAACCCTTTCCTGAAACCAACTGCGCCGATTAATACAAGCTTTTTAATCTTTTCTGGTGAATTCATGGCGACTTTAGCAGCAGTGGCGCCACCTAAAGAGTGACCCATTATACAAACATTATTCAGGGATAGTTGCTCAATAAATTTTTCAACTATCTCTACCTGCTCATCTATTGTATATTTTATAAAATTGTTACAAGGCTTATCGGAAATACCATTTCCTAAAAGATCCAAGGCATAGACACGGTATCTCTTCGATAATAGAGGGATTATTCTATTCCAATAGGCACCCCAGCACAACCATCCATGAATTAGTATTATAGGTTCGCCCTCCCCAGCGGACACATAATGAATATTATAATTGTTAACATTAACAAATGAGGATTTTAGGCCATATTCAGTTATCCGTTGAAGAGCTTCTGATTTAATATCTCTTTCTATGTTAATATAATCTGATATCATGGATTATATCGATCCTCATGCTCCTTATGGAGAGTAAACTATAATCTATTGATTAAAACTCAGGCCCTTAAGTTGACCTTATATAATATGGAAATACACTATTCCTCCTTTCCCACTCTCTCATGTGCTACTGTTTCCCAGATGACTATCGGTTTATGATCAATTGAGATATCAACTATTCACTCATTTACAATCAACTTTGCCATTCATATAATCCATGAAGGGTACATTTTTTTTATAACATCCATCCCTAACATAGCCTAATATGGCTGAAAAAACTTTTGGTTCTTTAAAACCCGATATTTTCATGATGATCTCGCCATTCTTATCCATAAATAAAAAGCTTGGTAAACCCTGTATACCCAGAAATCTAGAAAATTGATTTGGCGACATCTTTCTATTCTTATAGTATATGGTCTCATTTGACTCCATATTTACCTTGACTGCTACATAGTCCCGGTTCATCTTCTCAATTACCTTCTCATCAGAAAAGGTTTTTTTATCCATTACTTTACACCAGGTACACCATTTAGCATAAAAATCAATAACAACAGGCCTAGCCAATTTCTTTGCCTTGACAAGGCCTGAATTGAAGCTGTGCCATTGAATGGAAGATTTTGAATAAGGGGAAGTCTCAGATAGAAAGAATATAATTATAGATAAAATAAAAACATACATAATATTATTCTTCATATTGCCTCACAAATATAATATTCATAATAATCCCTATGACAAGACAGGTGCCTTTGGCAGTAAAAGCTTCAAGTAAGGGTAAAGGATTCTTAACCCCTATCCTCTTCCACCCATTATCCATATGTAAAAAATCAAATCCTTAAATCCATGTAATGCAGACAAGACCGACATTCACAAAAATGCACATTTCAAAAACAATATTCCCTTGGGGATTTACATAGGGTTCAATGGAGTAATAATATCACAAAAGCGAGGAAAAGATACCTTTTTTGCTCTGTCAGTGAAATATCACTTCTTCCCGCCACTCGACAAACAACTGTAGATAACCACTATATGATTAAACGAAATCACACCAATGGCATTCATGTCAAGAATGATTTTTTAATCAGATGATGTAGTTGGCATATGAAGATGTCATTTCTGCGAATGCAGAAATATTATTATACATGTGTGACAGTATAGACAACTCTCTATACACACATTTTTTGAAAAAACACATTACAACCAAATGAAATCTTCAATTTTTTATTGATTTATTAAGGATGCCTTCTATTTTTATTCCAATGACTTGAACAAGTCATTGCTAATAATGTGTTCAGTGTTATGCTTAATAACTAATTGGAGGATTACAAATGCTCACAAAACTTACAACTATTCGGAATACCCTTTCTATCATTATAGGTTTTTTTATTATCATGGGCATGAATAATAGCATCAATGCGCAGGAGGGATTAAACCTTGAAGAAGAAGAAAAGGAATACGATCTTGGGATTTCAGCGGGATTATGGTTGTCCGGTGATATCAGCCTGAATGATTATAACATTGATATCGAGAAGTCCGCTAGCCTTTTACTGCGCGCAATTGGTGACATGTATGTCGCTCCCAAGTTTGCTGTAGGAGGATATATTAACATTTCAAGGGGAGATGTATCCTATGCTTCGGAAGAAGAGACTTTTACAATGTTTGAGTTCGGCATGTCTTTCAAACCGCGCTTTGAGATATCGCACAAGCAAGCCATAAAACCCGGACTAAATATAGGCTACAGAAAATTAGATATCCCTGATTATGATGATGCAGAGAGTGATGGCCTTGGCGTTAATTTAAGCGTTGAATGGCAATTCTTCCTGGAAAGTGGATATATATTCTATATTGATGGCGGTTTCCTATCTCAACCATCAGGAGGGAACGACGACACTGATGTTACATGGTCACCAATATTATACCTTCTCGGTGGAGTAGCTTTCTGAAAACGAAAAATTTGGTTGTAGCCTGAGACTATCATATCATAGATAAGCCCTGTGATTTCGATGGGCAATTCTTTCCATAATCGTAACTACTCAGGTGCTTTTTCAATATATGCTATTGGATAAAATAGTATTAAGGAATTGAGTTGGGGCTGTGTATAAGTATGTCATTCCGGCTGTAGCGTAGCTGAATGCCGGAATCTAAAGCATTTTTTATAAAATTTTGTATACATTTGAGATTCCTGCATTCGCAGGAATGACTTCTTGGACACCCCCAGACAAACAAATATATTCGCAAATAATAAACAGCGCCGATCCTGCAGGTCAGAGTAAGTTTTAGTAAGAGCCTATTCCAGTAGGCCAGTTGCTCTCCATGTAATGATTCCGCATGCGATGTGCAACATTGCAAGAAAAGTATCAGCTCTTTTTTCCCATCGAACAAGAATCCTCCGGAATCGATT
>JAXHTS010000039.1 GCA_034190085.1 Spirochaetota bacterium | reverse complement strand
TAGCGCAGCAATGGCCTCTTTGGATTTTGTCAGATCTTCGAGTGTGAAGTAATGACCTTTATCTTCTGATAGTATTTCAGAGATTATTTTAAAGAAACCATAATTTTTTAGCTTCATTGAAACGTGAAAATTGACAATTTCGTTGAATATCTTTTTGCGCTCATCCTTTTTGCTAAATTTCGGCTTTTCACTAAAATAGTTTTTATCCAACCAAACTTCATGAATACTTATTACATTGTCCGGAAGCTCATATTTATAGTCCTTCCCCCGGTAGGATGCAGGAAGGATGGTAAGTATTGAGAATTCTACATCAGGTATTTCTTCTATCAGTTGATGACACCATGCTGAAACTCCTCCAGTAATGTAGGGATATGCTCCTTCTATTACCATGCATACATGAGGCATTGTATATCTCCATAGAAGATGTAATATTGATTTTTGATGCTATATATTTTAGTAGAACAGCAAAAGAATAGAATTGGATGTGCTCCTAGTTATAATCCAGTTTTTAATAATAGCATATTTGCTATAATCAATCAATTATCATTTTTGTGAATTTTGATGAAATATCTCTTTTAAAAAATCGTAGTAGATTCGATAATTTAATATGTAGAATTATTCAGATCAATAATATGAGTTGATATATGGCTGATAAAAAAATAGAAATAAAAGATATACCAGTGATGCCGCAAGTAGCGACGAAGATACTTCTGTTGAAGGAAGAAAATCTTGAAATAAGTTTCAAGGAATTGGGGAATATTATCCTGCTTGATCCTGCTCTTACCACTAAGATTCTCAAGGTGTCCAATTCAGCACTCTATGCCAGGCAGAGAGAGATCATCAATTTACAGCAGGCAATAACACTGTTGGGATTTCAAACGGTTAAAAGTCTTGTATTGCTTATATGTGCATCAAATATATTTGGAAAGTTAAAGAGAAAAAATTTGATTAGATCTGGGCTATCGAAAACAAGATCTTCTGAAGTAGATATATGGCGTCATTTAGTGCTCACAGCATTTGTTGCAAAAAACCTGGCAACAAAATTGCAATATGATCAAAAAAAAGAAGATATGTTTATAGCTGGCATGCTGCATGATATAGGAAGAATTGTACTGCTTATGAATGATTATGAAGGTTATAATAATTTTCTAGAGATCATGGGGAGGGAGCCTGAGAGGGATATCCTTGCTATAGAAGAGAGTATTTTCGGTTATGATCATGCAGAGGTTGGGAAAAACTTATTGCAGAAGTGGAATTTCCCTGAGGAATTGATCGATACTGTTTATCAACATCATTCAGGGGATATTGATTCACCCCATAGAAAAATGGTCTTAATTGTTGCTCTCGCAAATATTTATTCGAGGATATTGGTCGATGAACCTTTACCATCTCATGATATTCAGATGAAAGAGGATTACATAAAAGCACTCTCACTTGCCCAGGATATTGATGAATATTTTACAATGCATTTTCTTGAGGATATTAAGGGTGATGATTTATTCAATATGAGTTCAGATATAATTAAATAAAACAGTATATGAACACATTTGCATCCACACCATGAGGGCTACCATAAAAAGATACAGTTCTTTCAAGCTACAACAAAGATGAGATTTCAATTTGCAACATTGAATGGGATATTCCCCTATTAGAAGTTATGATTATGAGAGTTGAAAAAGATTCATTAGGAGAGAAGGCTATCCCTGAAAATGCCTATTATAGTATAAATACAGCACGCTCCATTGAAAATTTTATAATAGGATCTGAAATATTGCCCCATGATATTATATATGCTATAGTAAAGTTAAAACTTGCATGTGCTCATGCCAATATTGAGCTTGGTAATCTGGAGCGAGTTAAGGGTCAGGCTATTATCCGGGCATGTGATCTAATATTAAAGGGAGAATTTGATGCCCATTTTTCTGTAAATGTATTTCAGGCAGGTTCCGGGACGTCCTCTAATATGAATGTAAATGAAGTGTTAGCTAATATTGCATGTGAGGAACTGGGAACACATCGCGGTGATCGAAATATAGTTCATCCTAATGACGATGTAAACAAAGGTCAATCCACTAATAATATATTTCCTTCTGCAATCAGGATTGCAGTTATTGAGTTATCAAAGAAACTTATTAAATCACTAGAGTCTCTTAGTAAGGCTTTTCGTGAAAAAGAGAAGGCGTTCGCTGATGTATTAAAGAGTGGGCGGACTCATCTTCGTGATGCTGTCCCAATTACCCTTGGACAGGAATTTGGAGCATATGCTCGTGCTGTTGAGAAAGACCTGCATCGAATTGGGAAGGCTCGTGAATCACTATATGAATTGGGTATAGGAGGGAATGCAGTTGGAACAGGTGTTAATACTAAGAAGGTGTTCCGTTTTGTAATAATTCAAAGGTTAAAAACTCTTACAGAGGAACCATTTAGAGTTGCGGAAAATGGAATTGAAGCAACTCAGTTCCTTACAGACATTGCTGAACTCTCTTCAGTTCTTAAGCTATTGAGCCTTGACATCCAAAAGATTGTAAACGACTTAAGGTTGCTAAGCTCTGGGCCAAATACTGGACTTGGTGAAATAGATCTGCCTCCTGTGGAGCCTGGATCTTCCATTATGCCGGGGAAGATCAATCCCAGTATATGTGAAGCAGTTAATATGGCCTGTATTCAAGTAATCGGTTACGATCATACAATAGCTCTATCCTGTGGAGCTGGGCAGCTTGAACTGAATACTTATATGCCGTTAATCGGAACCAATATCGTGAAATCCATTATAGTTCTGGATGATTGCTGCCAGTCTCTTGTTGAGAAATGTATTTCAGGAATAAGAGTTAATCGTGATATCTGCAGGGATCACTTTGAAACAAGTATGGGGCTTGCCACTGTCTTGAACCCTATATTGGGATATGACAGCGTTGCAGAGTTAGTTAAGGAATCATTGGCAACAAAGAAGATGCTAAAAGAACTGATACTTGAGAAGGGAATTATAAGCGAGAGTGAATGGCATAAAATAACTATGAGTTCTACTGAACCTGAAAGTGATTAGTGAATGTACCTAAGGTCGTCTCTGAGAAAGATTATCAAAGGGATGCTCTTATGTATGTTGATGATAGTTGAGTAAGTACCAAATTAATGGTAAGTAACTAAACTTGACTGACTATTTATTAATTACAGGCTAAAGTAGGAGAAGCATTCTGCGATTAAAGAGGGGTTATTGGTATTTTCATAAAACTTTCTAATTTAAGCAAACATTGTGGGCTGCCGTTTGATTAATAATTTTTCATAAATCGCAAATAGAGTTTATTCCCATTACTATCTCTCTTTCTTCTATCTTCCTTGGAGCTTTTCCATAGTTTTCTTTAACAGCTTTGTATCTAATCCTGATCACAAATTTGATTAATAATAAATCACAATTATCAGTAATTGACAGACTAGCTTCAATTGAGTATCTATGAATCGGATGAATAGATTTATAAGTTGTAGAAGCAAAAAGGATAGTGATATAGATGAGAGGATATCAGATGGCAGAACCATTGAAGCCGAA